>JAJPWY010000014.1 GCA_021205725.1 Clostridiales bacterium | reverse complement strand
GGAGGGAGGGAATGGCAAAGTCCCGGGCTGCGTTGACTTTCCCGTTTGCACTGTGCTATAATGCAAATGCTGTGCAGGGGAGAGAGACCTCCACAGCGGAGAACAACAGAGAGACAGGGGATTGTGGCATGTACCGCTTGTTGATTTTGGGCTCCCTGGGGGAGTTCGTTCAGCTCATCAAAATGGCAAAGAGCCGGGGGATCTATACGATCGCCTGTGACAATAATGAGGACGCTCCGGGCAAGCTGTGTGCCGACGCCGCCTGGAAGATGGATCCGGCGGACACGGAAGCCGTGGC
Organism: Clostridiales bacterium; assembly: GCA_021205725.1. Lineage (GTDB taxonomy): Bacteria > Bacillota > Clostridia > Oscillospirales > Oscillospiraceae > Onthomonas. Next base: position 55,875 of record JAJPWY010000014.1, on the reverse strand, counting down.
GGAGTGTTGCCGCCGGGAGCAGGTGGACGGGATCATCACCTCCTTCTCTGATTTCCTCTTTGAATGTATGGTGCAGATCGCAGACCGGGCGGGGCTGAAATGCTATTTTTCCACAGATAAGCTGCCTCTGTACCGGAACAAGGTGCTGATGAAGGAGATGTTCCGCCGCCTTGAGATCGGCTATCCCCGGTCTGTCTGCCTGGAAAAGGACTATGGGGAGGAGGCGCTGGCGGAGCTGCGCTTTCCAGTGGTGGCCAAGCCGGTGGATCGGTACGGCTCCCGGGGAGTCTGCGTACTGGATCGCCCGGAGCAGATCCGGGAGCGGTTCGATGAGATCTGTGACACCTCCCCGGACAAGCGGGTGCTGGTGGAGGAGTACCACGACGGCATGGAGTTCAACGCCATGTCCTGGGTGCTCCACGGCCAGGTGCAGATCATCAGCATCGCAGACCGGGAAAAGCAGTGGGTCGGCCAGGGGGAGATCCCGGTGGGTGCCCGCAACGTCTACCCCTCCCGCCATCTGGCCCAGGTGGAGACGGAGGCCCGGGAGATTTTACAAAAGGTGGCGGAATATACCGGACAGGAGAGCGGCCCCCTGTGTATGCAGTTTTTCTGGAGACCGGGAGAGGCAATCCAGGTGGGAGAGGTAGCCGGACGGTTTTTCGGCTATGAGCATGAGCTGGTGGCCCATGCAGGAGGCCTGAGCATCGAGAAGCTGCTGCTGGACTACGTCTGTGACGAGGCGGCCATCGACGAGACCTTCCGCACCTACACCCCTGCGTTCCCCAGAGTCAGCGCCGTGCTCTACTTCCACGGTATCGTGGGAAAGCGTATCGCCCATATGGAGGAGGCGCACCGCCTGAGCCGGCTCTCCGGCGTGGTGATGTCGGAGTTCTTTTATGAGGAGGGCGAGACCATCGAGGCGTTTTCCAGGCCCTATGTGGCCCGCTACTATTTGGTGGGGGACAGCCTGGAGGCGGTGGACAGCATCTCCGCCCATATCAGAGATTACGGACGAGTCCGGGGCCAGTGTGCTGAGAGGAATGTGACAGAATCAAAAAGCTCCCCCGGGCGAGACGGCAAGGCCTGTCTCGTTCGGGGGAGCCGTTCCTTTTACCTGATTACCTGACGGTATCGCTCACAGCGCCAGAGAGCCCATGGGATCCCATGGCTCCAGCTCGATGGGGTCGGCGTTGTAGGCGGAGAGCTGTTCGTCGGTGAGGTACTTTTTGTTTACCACCACCTGATACATGTACTCGTCGAACCAACGGTCGGTCATGACGTAGTAGCCGCCCTTGCCCGAGTCCTTGCCCCAGCTGTTCTCCACCCGCCAGCGGTCAGGCTGGCCGTTGTCGTCCAGGTTGACCCCCTGGAACACCATGGCGTGGGTCATCAGGCTCTGGCCGTAATCCAGCCGCTCCGCCTTGGTCATGGTGAATTGAGTGTCCAGCAGGTCCTCCAGGCCGTAGACATCCAGATCCAGGATACCGTCCGACCGCTCGGAGCGCTTGCCCACGTCGCAGCCGAACCACACCGGCTCCCCGTCCTTCAGCTGGGCGATGGCCGCCTTTTTCAGCTCGCCGATCTCCAGATTCAGATATCGGACGGGCTTGCCCTCCTTCACGTTGCCCAGAAAGCGGACGGTGTAGCTGCACCCAAAGGGCTTGTCGGCGGTGGGGGCGTTGATGAGGCTCACATAGTCGTCCAGCACCAGGCCCACGTATTTCGCATAAAAGCTCTGGGGGGTCAGTCCGGCGTCCCGGTGGAACACATTGTCCGTGTCCCGGTACTCGAAGTCAAAGCTCTTGGGGGGCTTGCCCAGGCAGATGCACAGCAGGCGGTAGATCTCCTCCAGCATGCCCTCCTTCTCTCCCCGGAGGTCAGCCAGGTTCGCCCCGGCGGCGTAGTGCTTTCTCAGGATGCAGGCGTCCTCCCGGAGCTTCTCGGTGAGATAGGCGTCCATCTCCCGGCTGCCGGAGGAGGCCACGGACTCGGGATAGGCGGTCTTGGGCACCACGCCGTACTTGCGCACCAGATTGCACAGCATATCCCACTGTCCCCCGTCCCCTACCGGGGCCTGGAGCAGGAAGGAAACCAGCCGCCCGCTGGCGGGCTCGTCCAGGGTCTCCAGCACGTTCTCCAGGAAATAGTTGGACTTCTCCAGCTTGTCGTAGAAGAACAGATAGGCCTGGGACAGCTCGAAGTCCCGGCTCAGCTTATACTTCCGAATGACCTCAAAGCGCATGGTGTTCAGGGCGGCGAACATCCAGCACCGTCCGCTCTGCTTCTGGTTGGTGATGTCCCCCTGGTTCAGGGAGACGGAGAAGGTATGGGCATCCCGCTGGGCGGCCTCCCGCCGCTTGGCGGATTTGGTCAGACCATTCTCGGTGACGGCGTTCATGGCCACCCGGTTGGCCCGCTGGGCGTCGAACCGGGCCTCGAACTGCTCCAGAGACGCCAGAGTGATGCTGCTGTTGGTTTCCATCTGTGGTTCCTCCTGTTTCTTTTGTTGGGGGCGAAGCATTAGCAACCGCTAACTTTCTTGTCAGAAAAGATGCCCCAGAGCTGCCCCCGCTGCATTGGCACTATTCTACTCCATCCGGGGGCCTGCGTCAAGTCTCCGGGGCGGCGCGGGATGCGCACCGGCCTCTTGCCTCCCTCCTTGAGGGAGGTGGCACGGCGAAGCCGTGACGGAGGGAGAGCGGCACGCACTCATGATAGCACATGCACCATCGGCGAATTCGTTGGAGAGCTGGTACGAATTCGCCGAAAGATTTCAGCATGTTGGTAGTGCGTGCTGCAACCCCTCAGTCTGGCCTTACGGCCAGCCAGCTCCCCTTTCAGGGGAGCCAAAGGGGGTGCGTCGCCCTTTCAGGGGAGCCAAGGAAGGCTACTGCGTTTCCTGCCACCCCACAAACTCACCACATCGTCTGTGAAAAAAATCACAAAACCGCCGGAAAAAGATTGACAATCCCCTCCCGCTGAGATATTCTTTAAGCAGGACGAGAGGCGGCCGATTTGCGGGAGTTGAAACCGGGGATCAGGCGTCTTTCCCGTTTATGCGTCAAAAGAGTTAGCAATAACTACCTATATCGGGCCGGTGAGACGGCTCAGACTGCAAGGAGGAACCGCTGATGAGAGGCGTAGAGACCAAGGTTCAGGGCATCCGGCATCAGATCTTCCGCGAGGTTGCGCGGATGGCATACGAGGGCGACGCCCCCTCCGACATCATCGAGGAGCTGCCCTATAAGATCATCCCCGGGGAGACCGGAACCTACCGGAACAACGTGTTCCTGGAGCGGGCCATCGTGGGCGAGCGGCTTCGCCTGGCCATGGGCATGCCCAGCCGGAGCGCGGCGGCCCATGCCCCCGTGTCCCAGGGCATCGAGGAGGCGGACAAGGCGGAGACCTATTACACCCCTCCCCTGATCAACGTCATCAAGTTTGCCTGTAACGCCTGCCCGGAGAAGCGGGTCTACGTCACCGACGGCTGCCAGGGCTGTCTGGCCCACCCCTGCGAGGAGGTCTGCCCCAAGAAGGCGGTCCACCTGGAGAAGTTCAACGGCCGCTCGGTCATCGACCAGGACAAGTGCATCAAGTGCGGCCGCTGTGTGGAGGCCTGCTCCTACAACGCCATCATCATCCAGGAGCGGCCCTGCGCCGCCGCCTGCGGCATGGACGCCATCAGCTCGGATGAAAACGGCAAGGCGGACATCGACTACGACAAGTGCGTCTCCTGCGGCCAGTGCCTGGTGAACTGCCCCTTTGGCGCCATCTCCGACAAGTCCCAGATCTATCAGCTGGGCCGCGCTCTCCGGAACGGAGAGGAGGTCTATGCCGCCGTGGCCCCCGCCTTTGTGGGCCAGTTCGGCCCCAAGGCCACCGTGGGCAAGCTCCGCTCTGCGTTCAAGGACCTGGGCTTTGCCGACATGGTGGAGGTCGCCATCGGCGCAGACCTGTGCGCCGTCCAGGAGGCGGAGGACTTCATCCGGGAGGTCCCGGAGGAGCTGCCCTTTATGGGTACCTCCTGCTGCCCCGCCTGGTCCGTCATGGCAAAGAAGCAGTTCCCCCAGCAGGCCAAGTGCATCTCCATGGCCCTGACCCCCATGACCCTGACCGCCCGCTACATCAAGAGCAAGAAGCCCGGGGTGAAGGTGGCCTTCTTCGGCCCCTGCGCCGCCAAGAAGCTGGAGGCCATGCGCCGCACCGTCCGCAGCGAGGTGGACTTCGTCCTCACCTTTGAGGAGCTGGACGGCATCTTCGACGCCAAGGGCATCGACCCGGAGACCATGCCGGAGGACACCTCCGAGACCCTGGAGCCCACCCGGGACGGGCGGAACTTCGCCGTCTCCGGCGGCGTGGCCGCCTCGGTGGTCAACGTCATCCAGTCCCGGTATCCGGACAGAGAGGTGAAGGTCACCAGCGCCGAGGGCCTGCGGGACTGCCGGAAGATGATGATGCTGGCCAAGGCCGGAAAGTACAATGGCTATCTGCTGGAGGGCATGGCCTGCCCCGGCGGCTGCGTGGCCGGCGCCGGCACCATGCAGCCCATCCGCAAGAGCCAGACCGCCGTGAACCAGTTTGCCAACAAGGCCAAGGAAAAGGTCTGCACCGAGCCGGAGTACATCGTGGAGCTGGACAACCTGATCTATTGATCTGCCAGAAACCAGAGCAGCCCATCCGCAGGAAAACGGATGGGCTGCGGAGGTTTCAGAGGTTGTTTGACAGGGTGGCCGGCTTTTGTGAAGGGAGGTTGTTCTGATGGGAAGGACTTCAAAAGGTAGTGTTATTAAATTAGATGATACTGATAGAATAGTAATGGACTTAAATGAAGGAAATGTGCAGGAAATATTTGAAAGATGTTTGGCGGATACAAATACGGCGGAAAAGCTTGTTACATACCTTTTTTCGAGAGATTTTGGGTACAGCGAAAAAGAAGAAGATTTGGTTTACTTTGATAAAAACAAAATCAAGGAAGAAAAACAATCTATTCTGTATTTGTATGGGCAGCTATATGCATGGCATCATCTTCCGCAGGATCAGGACTATGTGCTTACACCAAGCTCGGTTTCAAAAAAATATACTGGAGAACTGTGGTCGAGAAATTCAGGAGTTTTAGCCGAATTTCTATATCTGGGAAGGGCAATCAACACAATCACGCCTTTCATAAAAGAATCAGGTAGTGTTATGTTTATACATTTTCATGACACCCTGTCCCCCAACGACCCTAAGTTCCCTGAATGGTGGAAAGAGAATAAATGGTTGTGGAAAAAGCGTAAATAGGCAGCACAGCGCCCTCTGACGACCGCTCATCAAACCGGGCGCTGTTTCTCTTTTTCGCAGAATGATTTTTTGACAGACAATGCAGCCCATCCGCAGGAAAACGGATGGGCTGCCATTATTTTGTGTTGCGGCAGAGCCTGTCGAAGAAATGGGAAGGAGGCGTCACTCCTCCTCTTCGTCCTCCTCCGGCAGCCGATCCTCCAGGACGGCCCGCTCCTCCTCGCTGAGATATTTGGGGAAAATGCGCTCCAGAAACAGGGAGAACAGGAACACCGTCACCACCGGCACAAAGAGGATGGGCCACCACTGCTCCAGCACGAAGATGACCAGCTCCACCACCAGCAGCACAAGGATGAAGGTGGTGGGCAGATGCCGGAGGCACAGGGCGAAGGAGGTGCGGAACAGCTCCTTTAACGACAGGTCGAACCGGCCCATGATGGGAAATAGGTAGCAGAACAGCCCAATGGGGACGACCAGGGCCACATAGTAGGCCACGAACATCACCACCCCCAGGTCGCTGGTGGCGTTGGCGTACATGACCGAATAGCCATAGAAGACGAGCAGGAGGACGGGGATGAAGATCAGCGTGGCAGGGACGCCCTGGCGGAGATTCTGCACAAAGGCCCGCCAGTAAATGCCGAAGGCGCCGTCCTCCCCGTGGCGGAAGGTCTTGACCACCGTGTAGTACAGGGCGGCGGTGGCGGGGCCGACGGTGACAATGGGCAGGCTCAGCGCCGCCCAGAACACGCTCAGCCCCACAAGATCCACACACCTGCTGATGATGCGCCAGAATAGGTTGTTGGGATCGAATACTTGTCGGAACATGACGGTCTTTGCCTCACTGTAACGTTGGTTTTCCGGTGGCCCGAACGGGGGTCACAAGTGCTTCTCCGCCAAGGCCTCGGCGATGAGCTCCTGGTTTTTCCGGGCGGCCTCCGGGTCACGGCGGACGAACTCGTTATAGAGCACGTCCACCACATACAGCTGGGCCATCTCTGCCGGGATGCTGCTGAGCTGGAGTGGGCCCTCAAAGGAGCCGCACTGAAGCACCACGTCGGCCCAGACCGCTCCGGGGGACTTGGCAAAGCGGGTGATGAGGACAATCTTCGCCCCCCGCTTTTTGGCCAGCCCCATCAGCTCTGAGATGTCCCGGGTGGAGCCGGAATAGGAGAAGAACAGGATGGCGTCCTGCTCGGTGAGCAGGGCGGCGGCGGTGGCCTGGAGATGGGAGTCCTGGGAGAAGTAGAACTTGGGGGAGACGGTGGAGAACAGATGGGCCGCCTGCCAGGACAAAATCAGGGAGCCGCCCTGTCCCATACAATAGACCCGCTGGGCGTTCCAGAGCAGATCCACCGCCTGGGTCACAACCTCCGGCCGCATGAGGGACATGCTCTGTCCGATAGCGGCGGTCTGGGCGGTGTAGAGCTTGCGGCACAGCTCGGAAAAGCTGTCCTCCGGGCCGATGTTGCCCTCCTGACCCTCCATCACGGAGACGGGCGCTCCCTGCTCGGCGACGGTGGCCTTGGCCAGCGCCAGCTTGAAGGTGTTGTAGCCCTTTAGCTTCAGCTGGCGGCAGAACCGGGAGACGGTGGCGTCCGCCACGCCGCACTCCTCCGCCAGCTCGGAGATGGACATATACTGTACCTCGGTGCTGTGGCTGAGCACATAATCAGCCACCTTGCGCTCCGCTGTGGTGAAATTGTGATAGCTGTTGCCGATATAGGCAAAGATGTTGGCCTCTGCTGTCTGCTGCTGGGGCGTCATTGGATACCTCCCTTGTGGGTGCTGTGGATTTGCGGCGTTCTGGGCGGCAGGATTACCATTTGGCCTCGATTTCGTCCATGAGCTTGTCCAGAGTGGTCAGACAGCGGGGCACATGGAAGGGGCCCTTAAAGGTGCTGCCCTTACAGGCGGGCATGGTGGGCAGACCGTCCCGGCGGAGGTAGCCGTACCACTCGCCGTACTCCGGGTCGGCAAAGTGCTGCTCGGCATAGTCGGCGGTTTTGTTGAACCAGTCCAGATACTGCTCGTCCCCGGTGTCCCGATAGAACATCATGGAGGCGATCAGGATTTCGTTGTGAGGCCACCAGAGCTTCATGTCGTGCTCATAGGCCTCCGGGGGACAGCCCATGCAGTCGATGAAGTAGAGCAGCCCGCCGTACTCCTCGTCCCACCCGGCGTTGATGGCGTTGTGGAAGATGTTCCGGGCCACCTGGCGGAGAGAATCGTCGTCGGTGTAATTGGCCTGTTCCTCCAGGAACCAGCTGCCCTCGATGTCATGGCCGGGATTGACCACCCGACCGGCGGTGGTGTCGGTCTGCAGCTCGCCGTTGACCCCCACCGTCTCCAGCACACACTTCAACTCCGGCTTGTAGTGGTATTTCAAAATTTCGTCCACGCACTCCCGGGCCCGCTGATCGTAGAGGGCGATGTTCTCCGGGTCGCAGCGGCGCATGATGGCGGTGACGTTCAGATAGATCATGGGGTCGCCAAAGGCCCGGCTGGAGCGGGTCTCCGGGATGGTCTTGGGGCCCAGGCCGGTGGGGTCTTTGATCAGGCCGTGGTTCAGGTTATACACCATGTCGTAGGCCCGGCGGGCCCGCTGGATGCGGACGACGTCGCCGGTGTTGGCGTAATACTCGGCGTTGGCGATGGTGTAGAAGTTCTCAGAGTGACAGTAGCGGCGCTGGCGCAGGGGCCTACCGTCGCCGGTGACGGTGAAATAGAGCCGCCCTCCGGCATCGTGGTTGACACAGTGCTCCTCCAAAAAGTCCAGGCAGGAGCGGGAGGCCTCCAGCCACTCGGGGCGCTGGCCGTACTGGGTGCAGAGATAGGCGTAAATCCAGCCGCACCGGCCCTGCATCCACACGCTCTTGTCGGTGGAGTAAATTTTCCCCGTCCGGTCAATGCAGGTGTATACGCCGCCGTGCTCCTGATCCATGCCGTATTTGAGCCAGAAGTCCACGCTCCGTTTCAGCTCGTCCCTGACCCACTGGTGCCGTGCCAGAAATGCGTTTTTGTCCATGTTGACCTCATCCTTTCGTTTATTACTGCGTGCCGCTGAGCAGCGCTGCCCTTGTGACATGCCGCTCCGGATGGTTAAGCCTATTATAACATTAGTGAAAAACTTTTTCAATCATGGAACAGGAAGATTTTTCTTTTCTGAAAATTTTCTCCGACAATGAAAATAATTTTGATTTGCCCCTTGCATCCCAGCCCTTTTTTGCGTATGATATAGGTATCGGCAGAGCGGGAGTCTGTCCGCTCTGCACGCAAGAAAAAACGCCGGAGCCGAAAGGAGTGGCCTGTATGCGCATCACCAACGCCAAAATATTCCTGAATGGCGCCTTTGTGGACGGCGGCGTGGAGTTTACCGACCAAATCGTGGCCGCAGGCCCCGCCGTGGCCGGCCCTGGCGACCTGGATGGGGAGGGAGGCTACGTCATCCCGGGTCTCATCGACATCCACACCCACGGAGCCGTGGGAGAGGACGCCAGCGACGGCAGCCCGGAGGGGCTGAGCCGCCTGTCCCGGTACTATGCCGCCGGAGGGGTCACCGCCTGGTGTCCCACCACCATGACCCTCAGGGAACCGGAGCTGACCCGGGCCATGCACGCCGTCCGGGACTTCGTCCGGCCCGAAAACGGGGCAAAGGTGGCGGGGGTCAACCTGGAGGGCCCGTTCCTGTGCTATGCCAAGCGGGGCGCTCAGAATCCGGACAACCTCCACGCCCCGGACATTGAGATGTTCCACCGGCTCAACGACGCCAGCGGCGGCCTGGTTCGCCTGGTGACGGTGGCCCCGGAGGAGCCGGGGGCGCTCCCCTTTATCCGGGAGGCGTCTCAAATCGCCACGGTGTCCATTGGACACACCGCTGCCGACTACGACACAGCCATGGCGGCCTATGATGCCGGAGCCAGCCACGCCACCCATCTGTTTAACGGCATGCCCTCCCTCCACCACCGGGAGCCGGGGGTCATCGCCGCCGCCAGCGATGCGGGAGCCACGGTGGAGCTGATCACCGACGGGCTGCACATCCACCCGGCGGTCATCCGGCTGACCCATCGGCTGTTTGGAGACAGACTGACCCTCATCTCCGACTCTCTCCGCTGCGCCGGGATGCTGGACGGAGACTATGTTCTTGGAGGGCAGGCCATCACCATGAAGGACGGAAAAGCCACCTTGTCCGGTAGCGACACCCTGGCCGGCTCCTCCATCCACCTGATAGACGGGCTGCGCCGGGCGGTCTCCTTTGGCGTGCCTCTGGAGGCGGCGGTCACTGCTGCCACCCTGACCCCGACGAAGGTCATCCGCCGGGAGGACGAGCTGGGCACCCTGGCCCCGGGGAGACAGGCTGACCTGGTGGTGCTGGACAGAGGGCTGAATGTGAGAGCTGTCTACATCGACGGCAGACCGGTGAACAGATAAACAAGGAGGATTTGCCATGAAAATCATTTCCGCCAGAGACTATGACCACATGAGCCGCCAGACGGCCAACATTATCTCCGCCCAGGTCATTCTCAAGCCCGACTGCGTGCTGGGCCTGGCCACCGGCTCCAGCCCCATCGGCACCTACCGCCAGCTCATCGACTGGTACCGGAAGGGAGACATCGATTTCAGCCAGGTGCGCACGGTGAATCTGGACGAGTACGTGGGTCTGGATGCCTCCAACGACCAGAGCTACCACTATTTTATGCGCCACAATCTGTTCGACTACATCAATATCGACCAGGCCAACACCAATGTCCCCTGCGGCGCCAACCGGAACGCGGAGGAGGAGTGCGCCCGGTATGATGCCGTTATCCAAAGCATGGGCGGCATCGACCTCCAGTTGCTGGGGCTGGGCCCCAACGGACACATCGGCTTCAACGAGCCGGACGACTGCTTCTCGAAGCACACCCATCAGGTGGCCCTGACCGATGCCACCATCCAGGCCAACAAACGCTTCTTCGAGAGAGAGGAGGATGTGCCCCGGTTTGCCTACACCATGGGCATCGGCGACATTATGAGCGCCCGGCGGGTGGTTATGGTGGTTTCCGGCAGCAGCAAGGCCGGTATCGTGAAGGAGGCCTTTTTCGGCCCCATCACCCCCCGGGTACCCGCCTCCATTCTCCAGCTCCATCAGGACTTCACTCTGGTGGCAGACCAGGCGGCCCTGTCTCAGATCTGAACAACACGAAGAACAACACGAAACGGAAAAACGCACCCGGGACGAATCTCAAGTCCTGGGTGCGTTTACGATATCAGTCCTTTGGCATCAGCCCGGGCACCAGCTCCGCCAGACGACGGGCGAGCTGGGCATGCCCCCGGTTGGTCAGGTGCATATAGTCAATGCGGTTGAACTCACAGCCTGCGGCGTCCATGAAATGGCAGCCGGTGAGCTGAGCGGTCTGGGCGAAGGCGGCGGCCAGTCCCTCGGACTTTTCGGCGCAGCCGGTGCCCATGGCGGGGTCGTTCATCTGCCGCCCGATGGGGGGCGGAGAGACGATGAGAATGTTCGGCCCGTGACTGCCCCAGCAGTCCACGCTCATGGCCTTGCGCACCAGCCGCTCCATGCCCAGGCCGATACAGGCGGCGTTGGCGCACAGGCGGTCCTTTGTGTCGTTGGTGCCCAGCATGATGATGAGCAGGTCAATGACCTCGTGGCTCTTGAGCAGGGAGTAGAGGACGGAGAGGGCGTCCATGCTCTCGTGGAGCGGGTCAGGGAATACGGTGGTGCGGCCGGAAAGACCCTCCTCTGTCACCAGATAGTCCCCGCCCAGAGCGGCCTGGAGGCGACAGGGCCAGCGCTCCTCCTCGTTGAAGCGGTCGCCGCCGTCAGCACAGTCGGCGGGGTCGGCGCAGTAGCCGTGGGTGTTGGAATCTCCCAGACAGAGGATGTGTTTTTTCATGGGGCACGCTTCCTTTCCTTTGCCCCGCCAGAGGCGGTTTTTCTCTGTTCAGTCTACCTGCCAGGTCGGGAAATGTCAAGCAGAAGCCACAGAGGATTGAAATTTTTTTCAAATTCTCGATTTCTTGAAAAATATTTCAAAAATGCCTTGACATACAGAAAGGAATTATATATAATTTGTTTCAGCGAGGGGCCTTATCCCCTCAGGTACATGGCAGCCTCTGTGCTGCGACATTATCATCTTAAAAAGGAGGACAAAACATGAAGAAGATCCTTGCTCTGGTGCTGGCCATGCTTATGGCCCTGTCTCTGGTAGCATGCGGCAGCAGCTCTGACGACACTGCAACCGATGACACCAGCGATTCCACCACCACTGAGGAAGCGTCCGGAACCGACGAGGAGGAGGCTGAGGTCGAGGCTGAGGCTGACGCCGAGGCCGACGCTGAGGTCGAGGAGACTGACAGCACTGAGGTCGCCGACTCCATCACCCTGTGGACCTATCCCATCGGCGGCTGGGGCACTGAGGAGACCGTCAATGCCCTGATCGAAGGCTTCACCGCCGAGACCGGCATCTCTGTCACCGTGGAGTATCTGGACTACACCAACGGCGATGAGAAGGTTAACACCGCCCTCGCCGCAGGCGAAGGCCCCGACCTGATTATGGAAGGCCCCGAGCGTCTGGTAGCTGACTGGGGCGCCAGCGGCTACATGGTGGACATCTCCGACCTGCTGGACGACACCGATATCGCTGAGATCAACGCCGCCGCTCTGGATGCCTGCTATGGTGAAGACGGCGCTGTCTACGAGTATCCTCTGGTCATGACCGCTCACTGCATGGCCATCAACAAGACCGTCTTTGAGGCGGCCGGCGCCATGCAGTACCTGGACGAGGAGACCCATCTGTGGAACTCCAGCGAGGACTTCTTCGCAGCTGTCCAGGCTGTCTATGAGTACACCGGCGCTACTGTGGGCGCTATCTACTGCGGCGGCCAGGGCGGCGACCAGGGCACCCGCGCTCTCGTCAACAACCTGTACGGTGGCACCTTCGCCAGCGAAGACCACACCTCCTACACCTGGAACTCCGAGGAGAACATCCAGGCTCTCGAGGCTCTGGTGGCCTGCGAAGGCATTGAGTTCGACGCCTCCATCGTCGGCGGCGACGAGATCGCTCAGTTCTATCAGGGCACGCTGAACATGGCTTTCTGCTGGAACATCGCCCAGCAGCTGGATCCCAATACCGCTGGCACCGGCTCCGGCCTGACCCTGAGCGGCGACGAGATCCTGTTTATGGCATTCCCCACCGAGGACGGCTCTGATCCCGAGCTGTGCGGCGGCATCTGGGGCTTCGGCATCTTCAACAACGGCGACGACGCCAAGATCGCCGCTGCCAAGCTGTTCATCCAGTACATGTGCGACTCCGAGGCCACTGCTGACGCCGTGACCGCTGCCAACTACTTTGCTGTCCGTGACACCGTGGTCGATGGCACCGTGGATATCTCCGACATCTGGGCCGACAACGAGATCATGAACGAGTACAACATCCTGATGCAGTACCTGGGCGACTATTATCAGGTCACCACCAACTGGACTGCTGCCCGTTATCAGTGGTGGAACATGCTCCAGGTCATCGGCGCCGGCGGCGACGTGACCGAGGCCGTAGAGACCTACGCCACCAACGCAGACAACGGCATCTCCGAGTAATCTGCGTCTGCAAGCAAAGCGAAACCGTCTATAACTGCCTGATGGGTCGCGCACCCCATCCCCGCAATGCGCGGGGGTGGGGTGTTTTTACACAGGCGGGGGAATACAGGGCTGATTTGAGCCCCCGTTTTCCCTGAAATCGTTTCTTTAAGAGAGGGGCGTTTTCCTTGGCAAGAAGCAAAAACCAGCCGACCACAAGTCGGGCGCTGGTGCGCAGAGAGACAATCTCCGGCTATCTCTTTATGCTGCCCAGCCTAATCTTCTTCGTCGGCTTCGTGATTATTCCCATGATCCTGTGCATCTACACCTCCTTCTTTGATGCCAACCTGACGGCAAACGGAGAGGACGTGTTTATCGGCTTCGCCAACTATGTGGAGCTGTTCAACGACGAAATCTTCCGCAAGGCCCTGCTGAACACCTTTATCATCGTGGTGGTCAGCGTACCGGTGACCTGCGTGTTCTCCCTGTGGGTTTCCTCGGTGATCTACAAGCTGAGAGGCCCTCTGCTCTCCCTTTTCCGCTGCATCTTCTATTTGCCGGTGGTCACCGGCTCCGTGGCCGTCACCGTGGTGTGGAAGTGGATCTACAACTACCGAACCGGCGTGCTCAACGATGTGTTGACCAATCTGGGCATCATTGACAGCAACGTGAACTGGCTGGGCGACTCCAGCACCGCTCTGGCCTGTATCATCGTCATCCTGCTGACCACCTCTGTGGGCCAGCCCATCGTCCTCTACGTGTCCGCCCTGGGCAACGTGGACGTCTCCCTGACCGAGGCCGCCCAGGTGGATGGCGCCACCGACCTCCAGGTGTTCTGGAAGATCAAGTGGCCCCAGATGATGCCCACCACTCTGTACATCCTGGTCATCACCACCATCAACAGCTTCCAGTGCTTCGCCCTGATCCAGCTGCTGACCTCCGGCGGGCCCACCAACTCCACGAACACGGTCATGTACTACATCTACTACACTGCGTTCAAGCTCTACCGTCTGGGCTACGGCAACGCCATGGGCGTGGTTCTGGCCATCTTCATCGCTCTGCTGTCTGCCCTGCAGTTCAAGCTGACCGAGGAAAAGTGAGGGGGTGTCGGTATGAATTCAAGTGTGAAAAGTAAGCATCCCAGCGCATACAGGATTGTCTCTCTGATTGTGCTGATCATCTTTGCGATCTTGTTCCTGTTCCCCCTGTACTGGATCATCACAGGCGCGTTCAAGCCCACCACGGACATCTATTCCACCGATACGGTCTGGTGGCCTACCGAGTGGGTGACGACCAACTTTGAAAAGCTGTTCTCCTCCCGGACGGCTCCCCTGTTCACCATCGGCGATTTTGAGGGGCCCACCGTGCCCGCCGCCATCCGCTGGCTGGTCAACAGTGTGTTCATGTCGGTCATGGCCATGCTCCTGACCTGTGTGACCGCATCTATGGCAGGCTATGCCATTGCCAAGAAGCGGTTCATTGGCCGGGGGGCTGTGTTCACCCTGATCGTCTGCGCCATGGCCCTGCCCAAGCAGGTCATCCTCATCCCCCTCATCCGTGAGATCTCCGCTATGGGGCTGTACAACAGCCTGTGGGCGGTCATCCTGCCCACCGTGGGCTGGCCCTTCGGTGTGTTCCTGATGAAGCAGTTCTGCGAGGGCGTGCCCGGCGAGATGCTGGAGGCCGCCCGCATCGACGGCGCGGGGGAGGCACAGACCTTTGTGCAGATCGTGATGCCCCTCATCAAGCCGGGTATCGGCGCGCTGGCCATCTTCACCTTCATCAACAGCTGGAACGACTACTTCACTCAGTTGATCATGCTGACCAGCAGTGCCAACTACACCATCTCCGTGGGCATCGCCACCCTCCAGGGCGAGAGCTCCACCGACTTCGGCATCCTCATGGCCGGCGCCGCCCTGGCTGCCGTGCCCATCATCACTGTGTTCCTGATTTTCCAGAAGTACTTCACCCAGGGCATCACCATGGGAGCCGTCAAGGGCTGATTGCACGACGCTCCCGCCGTGGGCCCTCCCGTAACAACAATGCCAAAGGGGGAGGTGCTGTGCCGCGCCTCCCCCCATCGGCCTGTCCCATTCAACGACCAGAACAGGAAAAGGAGACTGAACATGAAGGACATCACCAGATACCAGGGAATCATTCCCGCTTTCTATGCCTGCTATGACAAAAACGGGGACATCTCTCCCACTGCGGTTCAGATGCTGACCCGTCACCTGACGGCAAAAGGAGTCAAGGGCGTCTATGTGGGCGGTTCCTCCGGGGAGTGCATCTATCAATCTGTGGCAGATCGCAAGCTGGTGCTGGAAAACGTCATGGAGGCCGCCGAGGGTAAGCTGACGGTGATCGCCCACGTTGCCTGCAACAACACCCGGGACTCTGTGGAGCTGGCCCGTCACGCCGAGAGCCTGGGCGTGGACGCCATCGCCGCCATCCCCCCCATCTATTTCCACCTGCCTGACTACGCCATTGCAAAATACTGGAACGACATGAGCGAGGCCGCCCCCAACACCGACTTCGTCATCTATAATATCCCCCAGCTGGCAGGCGTATCCCTGACCATGCCGCTGTTCCGGGAGATGCTGAAAAATCCCAACGTGGTCGCCGTCAAGAATTCCTCTATGCCCGTTCAGGACATCCAGATGTTCAAGGACGAGGGCACCCGCAACGGACGGCCCTTCGTGGTGTTCAACGGCCCGGATGAACAGCTGGTCTCCGGCCTGGCCATGGGAGCCGACGGGGGCATCGGCGGCACCTACGGCTATATGCCCGAGCTGTACCTGAAGCTGTTCGACCTGGTAAAGGCAGGGGACATCCCCAGCGCCAGAGCTCTGCAGTACGACGTGGACAACATCATCTACGCCACCTGCGCCACGAAGGGCAATATGTACGCCGTCATCAAGGAGATCCTCCGCCGTCGGGAGGGCATCGATGTGGGCGGCGTGCGGGAGCCGCTGTACAACCTGGTTCCCGAGGATATGCCCCAGGTGGAGACCTGCGTGCGCATGGTGGACGCCGCTATGAAAAAGTGGGTCGGCTGAACGGCCTGACCGACGCCGGAAAGTGCATAGCGAGAGAAACCCCGCCCGGAGCTGCGGTCGAGAGGCCGCTCCGGGCGGGGTTCGTTGACCGCAGGCCCCATCCCGGGCTTGCGGCTTTCTCTCTGCGGCATTATAATAGACAACGACAGACAATCCGTGCAATCGACACGTCAGGAGGCGTCCATGCTCCACCTTATCCTCGGCCGGGCAAAGACCGGCAAAACCGAACAGATCCTGCGCACCATCCGCCGCCAGGGGCAGTATCGTCCACAGGTGCTGCTGACCCCAGAGCAGCTATCTCACGATATGGAGCGGTTGCTCTGCGCCCGGTGCGGGGCGGAGGCGTCCCGGTACGCCGAGGTGCTGTCCTTCACCCGGCTGGCCCATCGGGTGTTCAGCAGGGCGGGCGGACTGGCCTCTCCTCTGCTGGACGGGGGCGGGCGGCTGCTGCTCATGAGCCAGGCGGTGGCGGCGGTCAGCGGGAGCCTTCGGGTCTATGCCCGTCCCTCCCGGAAGGCCGCCTTTCTGGAGCAGCTGCTGGCCACGGCGGACGAGCTGAAAAGCTACTGTGTCCAACCACGGGAGCTGATCCGGGCGGGCGAGGAGCAGGAGGGGGAGACAGGCGACCGTCTCCGTGACCTGGGCCTGATTTTGGAGACCTATGACGCCCTGACCGTCCAGCGGGCGGCAGACCCCAGAGACCGGCTGACCCGGCTGGCGGAGACGCTGGAGGGCTGTCCCTGGTTCCGGGGGAAGGACGTGTATCTGGACGGCTTTACCGACTTCACCCCCCAGCAGCGGCTGGTGCTCCGGCAGATACTGGGCCAGGCGAGCAGCGTCACCGCCGCCCTGACCTGCGACCGGCTGGAGGAGGGCGAGTCTGTCTTTGCACCCCAGCGGCGGACGGCTCTGGAGCTGGTAAATCTGTGCCGAGAGCTCCACGTCTCCATGGACTATGAGACGCTGACCGGGCGGAAGGACGGGGCAGGGGAAGGCCTTTCCGAGCTGGAGGGACAGCTGTTCTCCGACGGGCCTGTCACACCCACCGAGGGAGAAGGCGTCTGTCTGTTCACCGGAGAGAACCCCTATGACGAGGTGGAGTGGATTGCCGGGGAGATCCTGCGCCTGGTGAAGGAGCGGGGCTGGCACTTCCGGGACATTGCCGTGGCCGCCCGCACCCTTGACCGATATGAGGGGCCGCTGGAGACGGTGTTCCGCCGGTATCAGATCCCTCTGTTTTTGGGCCGGGTGGAGCCGGTGCTGGAAAAGCCGGTGCTGACCCTGCTCACTGCCGCACTGGACACCATTCGCAGCCATTACGAATATGAGGACGTGTTCCGCTATCTCAAAACCGGCCTCACCGGGCTGAGCTGGGAGGAGACGGATCTGCTGGAGAACTATGTCCTCCGGTGGGACATCCGGGGCAGCCGTTGGAGCCGGGAGGCCGACTGGAGCTGGCACCCCAGAGGCTTTGGGCTGGACTGGGAGGAGGATGACCGGGCGCTGCTGGAGCGGCTTAACGGCCTGCGGCGGCGGGTGGTCGCTCCTCTGGAATCCCTGGCACAGCACCGTCAGGGCACCGGGGCGGAGCTGGCGGACGCCCTCTATCAATTTTTGGAGGAGATCGACCTGCCCGGCCGCCTGACCGAGCGGGCCAATACCCTCCGGGAGGAGGGGGAGCTCCAGCAGGCGGAGGAGTATCGGCAGCTGTGGAGCATCCTGCTCCAGGCCCTGGAGCAGTGCCACGACCTGCTCAATGAGCAGGTGATGGAGCTGGACTACTTCTCCGATCTGTTCCGGCTGGTGCTCAGTCAGTCGTCGGTGAGTGCTATCCCCGTCTCCCTGGACCGGGTGAACGGGGGAGAGATGGCCCGGCTGGCCCACTGTCAGTGCAAGGCCCTGTTTTTGCTGGGGGTAGACGACGAGCTGTTCCCCCTGATCTCCCAGTCTCCCGGCCTGCTCACCGACGAGGACAGGACGCTGCTCACCGTCCGGGGGCTGGAGCTGGCTCCCACCGCTGAGCACCGCCTGGATCGGGAGCAGACCATGGCCTATGAGATTATGACCCGGCCCTCAGAGCGGCTGGTGCTGACCTGTCCCCGGCAGGCGGGAGGGGCAGAGAAACGCCCTGCCGTCCTGTGGCGGCGGGTAGAGGCCCTGTTCCCTGAGGCGGAGCGGGGACGGCGTGACCCGGATCTCCGCCTGCTGGCCCCCCTCCCCGCTCTGGAGCTGGGGGCGGAGCGCCGGGACGAAGCGGTGATTGACCGCCTGGCCCAACAGCCGGGGTGGGAGAACGTCCCCAAACGGCTGGAGCAGGCGGCCAGCGCCGACCGGGGACGTCTCAGCTCACAGGGGGTACATGACCTGTACGGCGATCGGGCGGCCCTCTCCGCCTCCCGGATGGACAAGCTCAACTCCTGCCATTTCTCCTATTTCTGCCAGTACGGGCTCAGGGCCCAGGCCCGGCGGCGGGCGGGCTTTGACGCACCGGCCACCGGCACCTTTGTCCACGCCGTCCTGGAGGAGGTGCTGCAATCGGCTCAGGCCGAGGGTGGCGTGGCCCGGCTCACCCAGGAGCGGCGGCGGGAGCTGACCGCCCAGGCGGTGCAGGATTATGTAAACGACCAGCTGGGGGGACTGGATGACCAGAGTCCACGGCTGCAATATCTGTTCTACCGGATGCTCTCCTCGGTGGAGCTGATCGTCCAGAACGTGGTGGAGGAGCTCCAGTGCAGTCAGTTCCAGCCCATCGCCTTTGAGCTGGGCTTTGGCCGGGGCAAGGAGCTGCCTCCGGTACAGGTGGAGGTGGAGGGTATTACCCTGTCTATCTCCGGCTTCGTGGATCGGGTGGACGGCTGGGAAAAGGACGGACGGCTCTATCTCCGGGTGGTGGACTACAAGACGGGGCGCAAGTCCTTTAGCCTCACCGACGTGTGGCACGGCCTGTCTCTGCAAATGCTGCTCTACCTGTTCACCCTCCGGGAGCAGGGAAAGGACTACTTTGACCGCCCGGTAGAGCCTGCGGGAGTGCTGTATCTCCCCGCCAAGGATCTGCTCCTCTCCGGCAGCCGGGAGATGGACGGAGACGAGAGAAAGCGGAAGGCGGATAATGAGCTGCGCCGCTCCGGGCTGCTCCTTCGGGACGAGGAGGTGCTCTGGGCCATGGAGCAGTGGGGGGAGGACGGCCCCCGGTTCCTCCCCCTCCATGTCAGTCGGAACGGGGCCATCTCCGGGGACAATCTGGCCACCGCCGAGCAGTGGGGTCGCCTGGAGCGGCGGCTGGGCCATCTGCTCCAGGAGATGGGCCGGGAGATCGCCCACGGAAACATCGACGCAGACCCCTACCTCAAGGGGGGCGGAGACACCGCCTGCCAGTTCTGCGACTACGCCCAGGCCTGCCACTTTGAGGAGGGCCGGGGGACGGATCGCCGCCGCTGGCTCTATTCGGTACGGGGCAAGGACTTTTGGGAACGGACAGGAGGGGAGCAGCAGTGAGTATTCAGCTGACAACCCAGCAGCAGGCTGCGGTAGACCACCGGGGCGGCGAACTGCTGGTCTCCGCCGCCGCCGGCTCCGGCAAGACCCGGGTGCTGGTGGAGCGGCTCCTTGACCGGGTGGAGCACGAGGGGCTTGATGTAGACCGGTTTCTCATCATCACTTTCACCAAGGCGGCGGCCTCCGAGCTGCGGGGCAAAATTTTACAGGGACTGAATCAGCGCTTAGCGGAGCACCCGGGAGACCGGCATCTCCGGCGGCAGCTCACCCTGGTCTATCAGGCCCAGATCTCCACCATCCACGCCTACTGCACCGCCCTTCTCCGGGAGTTCGGCTATCTGCTGGACTTAGACCCGGACTTCCGGGTGGCCGAGGAGGGAGAGGCGGAGATCCTCCGCCGGGAAA
The DNA here is from genome assembly GCA_021205725.1 of Clostridiales bacterium. GTDB lineage: Bacteria > Bacillota > Clostridia > Oscillospirales > Oscillospiraceae > Onthomonas. The sequence goes on along the minus strand of JAJPWY010000014.1, from coordinate 36,066 downwards.
CCTTAGACAGGGTCATGGAGGCCCGGTATGAGACGATACAGGAGGGGGATGCCTTCTCCCATCTGGTGGACACCATGTCCGCAGGCCGGGACGACTGGAAATTGAAGGAGATCGTCCTGGACATCCACGCCAGAGTCCAGGCCCACCCCCACCCGGAGCAGTGGCTACGGGAGCAGAGCGCCGCCTTTGACATCTCCGGCGTCCGGGACGTGGGGCAGACGGTGTGGGGTAAGCAGATCATGGAGCGGGCCGCTTCCGTGGCCCGGTACTGGGACGGACGGATGCTCCAGGCTCTCAATTCCATGATGGCTGACCCGGCCCTGGAGGCTGCCTACGCCCCTAGCTTCTGCGACACCATGGACAGCATCGAGGACTTTTTAAACGGCCTGGAGCGGGGCTGGGACAGTGCCTGCGCTCTGTGTGAGATCAAGTTCCCCACTCTTGGGCGAAGCCGGAAGATTCAGGACAAGCGGCTCCAGGATGAGGTCAAGGCCGTCCGGGAGACCTGCAAGCGGCGGATGAAGGGGCTGAAGGATCTGTTCTTCGCCTCCAACGACACGCTGCTGGAGGATATGGAGTCCGTCCGCCCGGCGGTGGAGGCTCTGTTCGACCTGGTGCTGGAGCTGGACGAGGCGTATACCAGGGCGAAGCGGAGCCGCCGGACGGTGGACTTCAACGACCTGGAGCATCTGACGTTAAAGCTGCTGCTGGACGGAGAGGGACAGCCCACTCCCCTGGCGAATCAGCTCCGGAACCGTTACGCCGAGGTGATGGTGGACGAGTATCAGGACACCAACGCCGTCCAGAACGCCATCTTTGACGCTATCACCCGGGACGGGAGCAACCTGTTCCAGGTGGGAGACGTGAAGCAGTCCATCTACCGCTTCCGGCTGGCAGACCCCACCATCTTTCTGCACAAGTACCACACTTTTCCCCAGACCGACCGTCCGGTGGAGGGGCAGCCCCGGACAGTAGTGCTCAGTCAGAACTTCCGCTCCCGGGCCAGTGTGCTGGCGGGGGTGAACTTCGTCTTTGAAAACATTATGTCAACCCAATTCGGGGAGATGGACTACACCCAGAATCAGAGGCTCAACCCCGGCTTTGCCTATCCGGAGCACCCGGACGACCGGGTGGAGCTGGATTGCATCGATCTGTCCGCCCTGGAGCGGGAGGAGGACAGCCCAACCATCCCCAGGGATCAGGTGGAGGCGGACTTTGTGGCCCGACGGGTGGAGGAGCTGCTGACCACCGGCTTCCCGGTGACGGGAGAGGACGGGGTGCTGCGCCCTGTCCAGCCGGGAGATATTGCGGTGCTCTACCGCTCCCCCGGGGCGGTGATGGGCTATCTGACCCAGGCCATGGACATTCGGAACATCCCCTGGCAGACGGAGGGGGCGGAGGACTTTTTCCACACTACCGAGGTGAGCTGTGCGGTCTCCTTCCTGGAGATCATCGACAACCCCCGGCAGGACGTGCCCCTGTTGTCAGTGCTCCGGTCGCCCATGTACGCCTTTTCTCCCGATCAGCTGGCGGCCCTCCGCCACGGCTGCCCTGACGGGGATCTGTACGCCTGTCTCCAACAGGGGGCGGAGCATGGAGACGAGCCGTCCGGAGCCTTTCTGGAGGAGCTGGACGCCCTGCGCCTCCGGGCGGGAGACGTGACCTGCGCCCAGCTGCTGTGGCAGCTCTACGACCAGACGGGGATGCTGGCCCTGTTTGAGGGAATGGACGGCGGCCCCCGGCGGCGGGAGCATCTTCTGGCCCTGTACGACTGCGCCCGCACCTTCGGCCAGCCGGGACGGCAGGGGCTGTTCGACTTTGTCAACTGGCTCCGTCGGCTGGAGGAGCAGGGCGGACGGCTCCCCGCTCTGGGCAAGGCCGCCGGGAACGGAGTGCGCATCATGTCCATCCACCGCTCCAAGGGGCTGGAGTTCCCGGTGGTCATCCTGGCCGGACTGAACCGGGCCATCAACCGGACAGACGAACGGGCCCCCGTCCTGTTTCATCCCAAGCTGGGGGTGGGGCCGAAGGGGGTAGACCCGGAGCTTCGCATCGAATACCCCACCCTGGCCCGAAAGGCGGTCCAGCTCAAGCTGGAGGAGGAGACCAAGGCGGAGGAGCTCCGGCTGCTCTACGTGGCCATGACCCGGGCCAGAGAGAAGCTGATTATGACCTGCTCCATGACCAACGCCTGGAAGGAGCTGGGCAATCTGCTCCCGGAGGCGGGGCCTCACCCTGACCCCCAGGCGCTGCAGGAGAAGGACAGCGTGGCCAAATGGCTGCTGCTGCCGGTGCTGGCCCGGACGGACGCCCAGGCCCTCCGGCTGGGGGGCAGCGTGTCGAATCCCATCTCCGCCTCCGACTGGGACATCCGTCTGGTCCCGGCGGAGCCGCCCCTGACCCACAGCGGGCGGCAGACCTCCTCTCCCGCAACGGAGGAGACGGCGGCAGAAACGCTGGATCTCTCCCTGCTGGACTGGCGGTATCCCTGGGCGGCTCTCTCCGACCTGCCCAGCAAGGTGACGGCTACCCAGCTCAAGGGCCGGCCTCTGGACGAGGAGGTGGCCCAGGAGACCCGGCAGCCTCCGGCGGCGCCCGACTTTCCCCGGCCCCGGTTCCGGCAGGAGACGGCAGGGCTCACCCCCGCCCAGCGGGGGACGGTGCTGCACACCGTCATGGAGCTGGTGCGCCTGGATCGGGCGGACAGTGTTTCGGGCGTCCGGGAGGAGCTGGAACGGCTGGTGGCCGGAAAGTGGCTGACCCGGGCGGAGGCGGACAGCGTGGAGCCGTCCATGGTGGCGGGCTTCTATGCCTCCGACCTGGGCCGGGCGGCGGCCGCCGCCCCCGACCTCCGGCGGGAGTTCAAATTCTCCCTCTTTGCCCCGGCGGAGCGGTTCTTCCCTCAGGCCCCGGCAGGAGAACAGGTGATGCTCCAGGGCGTGGTGGACTGCTGCTTCACCGGGCCGGAGGGGCTGACGGTGGTGGATTTCAAGACCGACCATGTGCGCCCGTCTGAGCTGCAGGCCCACAGCGAGGGCTATCGGGGTCAGCTGGAGGGCTACGCCTGGGCGCTGGAGCAGATTTTTGGCCGCCCGGTGGTGCGGAAGGTGCTGTGGTATTTCCGCCTGGGCCGGGGCTGGGAGCTGAGAGCGGCGGCAGAAAATTTTGAAAAAAACGGGAAAAAGAGTTGCAATTTCCGTAGGAGTGTGGTATCATAATTTCCGCTCTGTGAGAAAAACGCAATTCTCATATATGTATAACGTTGAACATCGAAAGAGGTGAACATCATGAAGGCAGGAATTCATCCTGATTATCAGCAGACCACCATCCGTTGCGCTTGTGGTGCGGTCTATCCTACCGGCTCCACCAAGAAGGACATCCGTGTGGAAGTTTGCGCCAAGTGTCACCCCTTTTTCACTGGCAAGCAGAAAATGGTGGATACTGGCGGTCGCGTGAGCCGCTTCAACAAGAAGTACGGTCTCAAGTAAGCTGGACGATAACCCGCATCGGATTCCGGTGCGGGTTTTTGTTTGGCTTTTTGGGGAACGCTTCCTTTTTAGCTCCCTCCTTGAGGGAGCTGTCAGCGAAGCTGACTGAGGGAGAGCGGCAGGGGCTATCGTCTGTCAGAAATCTCCCGGCGAATTCGCACTGACTCTCAACGAGTTCGACGACGGTGCCTATCTTGTCATGGATGCCTGCCGCTCTAAAGCGTCAGCTGGCATTTCACCGAAATCTCCCCGTCCTGCTTCTCAGCCGGTTACATCCCGCCCCATCTGTGCTATAATAGTAGAAACTGAATTTCAGGAGGTCATCGCCATGTTACAGAAAATCGACGTAGAGCAGCTGAACCAGAACGTATTTCGCGCCATCGGCAAACAGTGGATGCTGGTCACCGCCGGAGACCGGGAGAGCTGCAACACCATGACCGCCAGCTGGGGCGGTCTGGGGGTGCTGTGGGGCAATCCGGCAGCCACCGCCTATATCCGTCCCCAGCGGTACACCCACGAATTCCTCGACCGGGAGGCGTATTTCACCCTCTCCTTCCTGCCGGAGGACTACCGGAAGGCTCTGGGCTACTGCGGCAGCCACTCCGGGCGGGACGGGGACAAATGGGCGGCTACCGGCCTGACCCCTGCCTTTACAGATAGCGGCGTCCCCTATGTGGCCCAGGCAGAGCTGGTGCTGGTGGTGAAAAAGCAGTTCTGCCAGCGGATGGACCCGGACTGTATCCTGGATGAGACGGTGATAGAGCAGTGCTACCCGGAGCGGGATTTTCACGACATCTATATCGGCCAGATCGTAGAGGCCTACGAGGCGGAGTGAGGCGCTGAATCCCCGCTGCTGTGGGGATGAGAGAGACGACACACGGAGGAACGCATGACGGAATTTGACAGCATCAAAGAGGGCGAGATCAACCGGGCCATTCTGGTGGGCCTGAATGCCACCCGGCAGAGCGTGGGCGAAACGGTCACCGAGGAGAGCATGGCGGAGCTGGAGGCCCTGTTGGAGACGGCGGGGGGCACCTGCGTGGGCACCATGCTTCAAAACCGGGAGACTCCCGACCCGGGGAGCTTTCTGGGAGAGGGCAAGGCACTGGAACTGAAGGAGCTGGTGCAGACCCTGGAGGCCGATCTGGTCATCTTTGACAACGCCCTGTCTCCCACACAGGTTCGGGTGCTCACCGAGCTGGTGGGGGTGCAGGTCATGGATCGTGAGGGGCTGATCCTGGACATCTTCGCCAAGCGTGCCAGAACAAAGGAGGGCCGTCTCCAGGTGGAACTGGCCCAGTACAAGTATATCCTCCCACGGCTGACAGGCATGTGGGGCCATCTGGTGCGACAGACCGCCTCCGGTGGCAAGTCCCCTATCGGCACCCGGGGTCCCGGCGAGACTCAGCTGGAGACCGACCGGCGGCACATCCGCCGGAAGATCACCCGGCTGGAGGAGGACTTAAAGGAGATCCGCCGGGTGCGGGCCGTCCAGCGGGAGCGACGGGAGAAGAACGAGGTGCCGGTGGTGGCCATTGTGGGCTATACCAATGCGGGAAAGTCCACCCTGCTCAACGCCCTGACCGGCGCAGGCATCCCCGCCAACGACCGGCTGTTCGACACCCTGGACACCACCACCCGCAGTCTGGAGATCTCCGACACCCTGACGGTGCTGCTCTCGGACACGGTGGGCTTTATCCACAAGCTGCCCCACACCCTGGTGAAGGCGTTTCAGGCCACCCTGGAGGAGCTGACCTACGCCGACCTGCTGCTCCACGTCATCGACGCCTCCCGGGAGGACTGGCGGAACCAGGCAGAAGTGGTGGAAAATCTGATCCGGGAGCTGGGAGCGGAGCAGACGCCCCGGCTGGACGTGTTCAACAAATGCGACCTGTGCCCTGATGAGATCCTGCCCCACGGGGAGAACATCGTCTGCATCTCCGCCAAAACCGGGGAGGGCCTGGACGACCTGCTTGCCGCCATCGGCAAGCGCCTGGACAGCGGGATACGGTCGGTGGAGCTTCGCCTGCCCTATGACAAGGGAAGCGTCCTCGACCTGCTCTACCGGGAGGCCGCCGTGGACAGCGTGGAGTACGCCGACACCATCCAGGTCTCCGCCCGGTGCAATCCCCGGGTGCTGGGGCAGGTGCGGGACTATGTATGGCCGCCCCTCCCCCCCAAAGACTGAGGACTGGGAGGACTGACCGTGGAGGAATATTACATCCCCACCGGGCGGGGGGAGACAGAGTTCACCGAAAAGCGCTCCCGGTTTCTGGGCCACCTGGTCCACGTGACCGACGAGGAGCAGGCCCGGGCCTTTGTCCAGCAGATGAAAAAGCAATATCACGATGCGCGACATAATTGCTGGTGTTATGTCATCCGGGAGAGCGGTATCGTCCGCTACTCCGACGACGGGGAGCCACAGGGTACGGCGGGACAGCCCATGCTGGGAGTGTTGCAGAAGGAGGGCGTCACCGACGCGGTGTGCGTGGTGACCCGGTACTTCGGCGGGGTGCTGCTGGGAGCCGGGGGATTACTCCGGGCCTATACCCGCTCCGCCAGAGACGCCCTGGACGCCGCCGGAATCTCCGCCGTGCGCCGATGGGTGGAATTTTCCATCCCCTGCGGCTACCGATGGCTCAGCCGGGTGCAGCTGGAGGTGGAGAACCGCCAGGGAGTCGTGCTGGACACGGAATACGGCGCAGAGGTGACGGTAAAGGCCCTGCTCCCGGAGGGACAGGCGGGGGCGTTCCCCGCCCAGCTACGCGACCTGACGGCGGGCAGCGTCCAGGCCCGGATTACCGGCGAGGCAATGAAAGCCGTTCCGGTGGGTTGTGCCGGAAAACGGTAAAGCAGACAGGAGAGGTATCTCATGGAGACGAAGCCCTATTTTCACGATGCAAAATACTACGAAACAGACCAGATGGCGGTGGTGCACCACTCCAACTATATCCGCTGGTTCGAGGAGGCCCGGATCGACTGGCTGGAGCAGATGGGCATCCCCTACGACGCCATGGAGGCCCGGGGCATCATCATCCCGGTGATCGGGGTGACGGCGGAGTACAAGACCATGACCCGGTTCAAGGAACGGGTGCGCATTGAGTCGCAGCTGGAGGCCTACAACAGCGTCCGCTTCACCGTCAGCTACCGGGTGTACAACGACGAAACCGATGAACTGCGCTGCACCGGCACCAGCAGCCATTGCTTTGTAAACCGGGACTACAAACCTATCATCCTGCGGAAGGCGGCCCCGGATTATGACGCCATTTTCCGTGAGGCCCTGGCCGCCCGGAAGGGCAAGTGAGCGAAACGAACAGCGGCCCCTGTGGAGCATACGGGTTCCACAGGGGCCGCTTTCTGTCTGTCATATTGTCACAGGATGAGGTAAGCGGGACTTACGGCTCGACCTGATCCACGTCCTTGGGCAGCACCAGGTTCAGGATGACGGCCACCAGGAAGGCGGGGACGATGCCGCTCTCGCCGAACAGGGTGGAGATGAAGTCAGGCATGAACTGGAGGGCGGTGCTGTGGGAGCCGAGGCCGTAGCCCAGGCCCAGAGCGATGGCCACGATGGTGGTGTTCCGGCCGGTAAGGGGCTCCTTGGTGATCAGGTTGATGCCGGAGATGACGATGGAGGCGAACATCATGACGGCGGCGCCGCCCAGCACGCTCTGGGGCATAATGGAGACGATGGCGCCCACCTTGGGGAACAGGCCGCAGATGACCAGGAAAATGGCACCGCAGGCCACGGCGAACCGGTTGACCACCTTGGTGATGCCCACCAGGCCCACATTCTGGGAGAAGGAGGTGTTGGGCAGGACGCCGAACAGGGAGGCAAAGGAGGAGCCAATGCCGTCGCAGAGGACGGAGCCGGCCAGCTCCTTGTCGCTGGGCTCCCGGCCCAGGCCACCCTCGGTGACGCCGGCGGTGTCGCCCACCGTCTCCACGGCGGTGACGACGAACATGACCAGCATGGGCAGGATGGCGGAGATGTTAAACTGATAGGCCACAGGCATCAGGCTGGGGAGGGCGAACCAGGCCGCATCCGCCACCTGGCTCCACTGAACCACCCAGGAGTAGGTGTACTCCACGCCGTCCACCGTGTAGGTGGTGGGGAGGACGAGGCCCATGATGGTCGCCACGATGTATCCGGCGATGATGCCGATGAGAATAGCCATCTGGGAGACAAGGCCCTTGCCGAAATGCTTTACACAGATGATGACCACCAGGACGAACAGGCCCAGCAGCAGGTTGGTGGTGGAGCCGAAGTCGGGATTGGAGTTGCCGCCGCCGAAGAAGTTGATGCCCACGCTCAGCAGGCTCAGGCCGATGGCCATGACCACCGTTCCGGTGACCACCGGGGGCAGGAACTTGCGCAGGGGCTTGATGCACAGGCCCAGAGCGCCCTCCCAGAGGCCGCCGATGAGACAGGCCCCCATGATCGCACCGTAGGCGTAGATGCCCGCCTCCACACTGGTGGAGATGGTCCCGGCGGCTACGCCCGCCATCATGCTGGCGGCGATGCTGTTATTCATACCGATAAAGCCGGAGCTGGTACCCATGACGATGGGGAGCCGGGAGCCCACCGGCCCGATGGGGAAAAGCTGCACCAGGGTGACCAGACCGGCCACCAGCATGGCGTTCTGGAGCAGGGAGATGCGGAGGGCGGCGTAGTCCTGGACAGTGATGCCGCAGATGGCCATGACGGACAGCAGCGGGGTCAGGTTGCCTACGAACATTGCCAGCACATGCTGCAGGCCCAGGGGGATAGCCTGACGCAGGGGCAGACGGCCGTCCAGGTCGTAGGGAGTGGAATAGACGGTGGTTTTCTTCTCTTTTGCCATGATCGCTCCTTCTTTCTCGAATAGGTTGCGGGGTACAAAATGGAAGTGTACCGGTAAGGCGTGCAGACACGAAAAAAGAGGCATGATCGGGAGTGTTTCCTTGTCATGCCTCGTCGCATCGTCTGTGTATTTTTGCTTACCACTGTCATTATAACAGTCCCCAAAAGGAAAGTCAATCCGGAGAGAAACGAAAAGAATTTGCGGCCAGACAAATCTCTGACCGCAAATTTTCCGGAAAGCCGTCAAAAGGACGAAACAACGGGGTCAAACGCAGATTCGGGTGCCCGTTCGTCCCAGAATACCCTCCCGGGCGCACTCCAGGCTGGTGATGAGGGCGGTGCGGCCGGGGGCGCTTTTGGCGAAGGCCACGGCCGCCTGCACCTTGGGGAGCATGGAGCCGGGGGCGAACTGGCCCTGGGCGATGTATTCCTCTGCCTGCTCTGGAGTCAGCGTGTCCAGCCACACCTCCTCCGGCGTGCCGTAGTGGAGGGCCACCTTCTCCACGGCGGTGAGGATGATGAGCATTTGGGCGTCCAGCTCCTCCGCCAACAGACAGGAGCAGAAATCCTTGTCGATGACGGCGGAAGCTCCTTTCAGATGGCCCAGCTCCTGCCGGGTGACGGGGATGCCCCCGCCGCCGCAGGCGATGACCACCTGTCCGGCGTCCACCAGGGTGCGGATGGCGTTGATTTCCACGATTTTTCCAGGCAGGGGAGAGGCCACCACCCTCCGCCAGCCCTTGCCGGGGAACTCCTCCATGAGATAGCCGTACTCCCGCCGGGCGAACATGGCCTGCTCCTCCGTCATAAAGTGGCCGATGGGCTTGACCGGGTGCTGAAAGGCGGGGTCATTCGGGTCAACCTCGATCTGTGTGACCATGGTGACCACGTCCTCATGGGGCTGCCCCTTCCCCCGGCGGCGGCACAGCTCCTCCCGGAGGGCGTTTTGCAGGTCGTAGCCGATATAGGCCTGGCTCATAGCCACGCAGACGGAGAGGGGCGTGTTGGGCTGGCTGGGATTTTCCCGGGAGAGGGCGGCCATAGCGTTGTTAATCATGCCCACCTGTGGGCCGTTCCCGTGGGAGATGACCACCTGATATCCCTCGTCCATCAGGTCCACAATGGCCCGGGAGGTGTGCTTCACGGCGGCCATCTGCTCCGGCAGGGTGCTGCCCAGGGCGTTGCCGCCCAGAGCGATGACGATGCGGGGTTTGCGGTTCATAATCCTTTCTCTCCTCTAAAAAACGCAGAGCAGGGAGACGGCAAAGGTCTCCCTGCCCGGTGATGCAAAGATAAAATGGGTTATTTCAGCTCGAACTGCCGTTGCTGTCCCCGATCTGCCAGCTGTTGGAGCACAGCGGCGGGATCCTGGAACTTGGACAGGAAGATCATGGCGGCAATGACATAGGGCTTGTAGCTGGCCTGCTTATACAGGGGGTCACGGTACCGGTCGAATACGGAGGCGTCCACCTCTCCCGCCTTGCAGGAGACACCGGTGATATCGGCGGGGAGACAGTGGAGGTAGAGGGCCTTGCCGTCTTTGGTGGTGGACATCAGTTCCTCCGAGCAGGTCCAGTCCCTGTGCTGGGCGTTCTGGGCCAGCAGCTGCTGCTCCAGGGCCCGGATGCCGTCAAAGTCGCCGTTTCCGTACAGCTCCGTCCGCTGCTCCATGGCGGCGTAAGGGGCCCAGCTCTTGGGATAGACGATGTCGGCGTCTTTGAAGGCCTCCGCCATGGAATGAGTCTTGGTGAAGGAGCCGCCGGAACGGGCGGCGTTGGCCTTGGCGACCTCCTCCACCTCGCCCATGACCTCGTAGCCCTCGGGATGGGCCAGCACCACGTCCATCCCCAGCCGGGTGAACAGGCCGATGACCCCCTGGGGCACGGAGAGGGGCTTGCCGTAGGAGGGGGAATAGGCCCAGGTCATGGCCACCTTCTTGCCCTTCAGGTTCTCGATGCCGCCGAAATAGTGGATGATGTGGTTCATATCCGCCATGGTCTGGGTGGGGTGGTCGATGTCGCACTGGAGGTTGACCAGAGTGGGCCGCTGCTCCAACACTCCGGCGTCATGCCCCTCCCGCACAGCGTCGGAGACGGCGTGCATATAGGCGTTGCCCTTGCCGATGTACATATCGTCCCGGATACCGATGACGTCCGCCATAAAGGAGATCATGTTGGCGGTCTCCCGAACAGTCTCGCCGTGGGCGATCTGGCTCTTGCCCTCGTCCAGATCCTGTACCTCCAGACCCAGCAGATTGCAGGCGGAGGCGAAGGAGAACCGGGTGCGGGTGGAGTTGTCCCGGAACAGGGAGATGCCCAGCCCGGAGTCAAACACCTTGGTGGAGACATTGCCCTCCCGGAGGGTGCGGAGGATGTCCGCCACCGTCCAGACGGCCTTCAGCTCGTCGTCGGTTTTCTCCCAGGTGAGAAAGAAGTCGTTGTCATACATATCCTTGCAGTCCAGCCCTTTGAGTTGGGTCAGCAGGGTGTCAAGCTTCCGGGTATCCAGTGCCATGAAAACTGCCTCCTTATTTATTTCTTATACAGGCCGGGCATTGCGGCGTAGACCGCAGCGCACCGCACCAGGTCGGATTTCCAGGTGATCTCGTTGGGAGCGTGGGCCTGGCTCTCCGCTCCGGGGCCGAAGCCCACGCAGGGGATGCCGTACCGCCCCTGAATGGAGACGCCGTTGGTGGAGAAGGTCCACTTGTCGATGAGGGGACGGGTCCGCTTCTCCATGGCGTCCGCATCTCCCTGTCGCTGCTCGCCGAACAGGGCTTTGTGGGCGTCGGCCAGGGCCTGGACATGGGGAGCGGTCTCCTTGTTGATCCAGGTGGGGAAGTAGCACTCGGTGGGATAGACCAGTCCTGTCCACGCCGGACGGTCGTAGGTGTACATGGACACCTTCACGTCCTCGCCGTACTTCTGCACGCTGGGCAGCTGACGAATTTCCTCCAGGCAGCTCTCCCAGGTCTCCCCGGCGGTCATCCGGCGATCCAGTGAGACGGCGCAGGAGTCCGCCACAGCGCACCGGGAGGGGGAGGTGTAGAAAATTTGGCTGACCGTAATGGTGCCCCGGCCCAGGAACCGGGCGTCCTCCCAAGCGGGATTGAACTCCGGCTCTAGCATTTTGACCAGGCCCTTTACCTCGTCCTCCGGGCCGCAGCCGTTCTCGTTGAGAGAGCGCACGTCCTGGAGAATGTCCGACATCTTATAGATGGCGTTGTCTCCCCGCTCCGGGGCGGAGCCGTGGCAGGAGACACCGTGGACGTCCACCCGGATCTCCATCCGGCCCCGGTGGCCCCGGTAGATGCCGCCATCGGTGGGCTCGGTGGAGACGACAAACTCCGGAGTGATGCCCAGCTCGTTGTGGATGTACTGCCAGCAAAGGCCGTCGCAGTCCTCCTCCTGAACGGTGGCGGTGACTAAAATAGAGGTATCCTGGGGGATAAGTCCCAGGTCCTTCATGATTTTTGCCCCGTACACGGCGGCGACCACGCCGCCCTCCTGGTCGGAGCCGCCCCGGCCGTAGATGATGCGATCCGTCTCATAGCCCTGATAGGGGTCGTCGGTCCAGTTGACGATGTTGCCGATACCAACCGTGTCGATGTGGCCGTCAAAGGCCATGATGCGGCTGCCCGTGCCCATCCAGCCCAGGCAGTTGCCCATGGGGTCGATCTCCACCTTGTCAAAGCCCAGGCTTTCCATCTCCTGGGCGCAGCGGCGGATGACGCCCTCCTCCTCACAGCTCTCGCTGGGGATGGCGATCAAATCCCGGAGAAATCGGTTCATGGCCGGGCCGTAGTCCTGAGCGGCCTGCTTGATCTGTTCAAAATCCATTGCGGAACGACCTCCTGCATCATCATATCTCTGCGCCTCACAGGGCGCACCCGGCAGACCAGGAGAGAGAGAAAAATCTTCTTCGGTCTGCGTTTCTTTCTCCTGCACCCATCATAGCAGATATGCAAAAAAATGCAAGGGCAAACAAAAAAAGTTTTGGCCGGATCGGTGACTTTTTCAGCACAGGAAAAGATTATGTAAATCACGATAGACATTAAAAAGTTTTAAATTTAGATGAAAGAAAAAGAAAGTGGAAGAATAACTGCAAAAAAGTTAAAAACTGACAAAAAATTAGACTGCCTGATAAAAATTTAGACCATGAGTTGAAATTCACAGGGCCCGGTGGTATAGTAAGCATGACAGAAACGGCAGACCGGGCAGGATACGCCCGGCCATCGTGTAGTAAAGAGAGGTTGTATCGCCATGATCGACTTGACCAAGAATGAGACCGGATTGCAGCACAATGTGGAGACCGCCCGGGAAAACGGCATCATCATCCCCACCATCGCCCAGATGCAGCACCCGGAGACAATCCCCGCCCCCATCCAGGAGAAGCTGAAGGGCGTGGGCCTGTGGGACATCAATCCCCTGAACCTGTTCCGCATCACCTGGAAGAATGAGCCGAAGGAGTCCGGCGGCCTGTTCCGGCAGGTGCCTAACTACATCGAGTTCCCCTCCGCCCTCACCGGCGTCCCCTGCCGGATCGTGGCCATGGTGGGCAAGTGGTTCCCTACGGGCTGCCATAAGGTGGGGGCCTCCTTTGGCTGTCTGGCCCCCCGTCTGGTCACGGGACAATTTGACGTGAAAAAGCACAAGGCGGTCTGGCCCTCCACCGGCAACTACTGCCGGGGCGGCGCATTCAACTCCCGGCTGCTGGGAGCTCAGGGCGTAGCTATCCTGCCTGCTGAAATGAGCCAGGAGCGGTTCGACTGGCTCCACTCCATCGGGGCGGAGGTCATCGCCACCCCGGGCTGTGAGAGCAATGTGAAGGAGATCTTCGACAAGACCAACGAGCTCAAACAGGACCCCCAGTACATGATCTTCAACCAGTTCGAGCAGATGGGCAACGTCCTCTGGCACTACAACGTCACCGGCAACGCCCTGGCCGACGTGTACGAGGCGGCCAAGCGTCCGGGGGACCGGTTCGCCGGGGCCTGCTTTACCTCCGGCTCCGCCGGAACCATGTCCACCGGCGACCGGCTTAAAGAACTGTATCCCAACCTGAAACTGGGCGTGGGCGAGGCGCTCCAGTGCCCCACTATCCTCAGCAACGGCTTCGGCGGACACCGGATCGAGGGCATCGGCGACAAGCACATCCCCTGGATTCATAACGTGAAGAACACCGATATGGCCATCGCCATCGACGACGAGGACTCCCAGCGGCTGCTCCGGCTGTTCAATACCTCCGAGGGACAGACCTATCTGAAAGAGAAGCTGGGCCTGGACGACGAGCTGGTGGAGCAGCTCACCTGGCTGGGCATCTCCGGCATCGCCAACCTCCTCTGCTGCATCAAAATGGCCAAATACTACGAGTTCACCGAGCATGACGTGGTGGGTACCGTCCTCACCGACTCCGCCGTCATGTACGGCAGCCGTATTGAGGAGCTGAACCAGATCCATGGCCCCTATAATGCCACCCAGGCTCTGCTGGATCACAATCTCCATATGCTGAGCCTGAAAACCGACAACCTGATGGAGCTGACCTACGCCGACCGGAAGCGCATCCATAACCTGAAATACTACACCTGGGTGGAGCAGCAGGGCAAGACGGTGGAGGAGCTCAACGCCCTCTGGTACGACACCGAGGGCACCTGGGACGCCGTCCACGCCCAGGCGAAGGACCTGGACGCCCTCATCGACGAGTTCAACGACCGTACCGGGCTGCTGAAACAGCTGTAAGGGGATACCGCCATGATGAAGCACGTTCTGGGGGCAAAGTGCGTCCGTTGCGGCAGGGAGTGGCCGGCGGAGCCGAACACCACCACCTGCCCCGCCTGCGGGGGGATGCTGGACATCCAATATGACTACGCCGCTATTGCCAAAGAGGTGAGCCATGAGACCATGGCAAACCGCACTGAGCAGTCCATGTGGCGGTATATGGAGTATCTTCCCGTCCAGGGTCTGGGAAATCGTCCCCGCCTCCGGGTGGGCTGGTCGCCCCTCTACCGGGCGGAGCGGCTGGCGAAGGTGCTGGGACTCAACACCCTGTACGTCAAGGACGACGGGGTGAATCCCACCGCCAGCCTGAAGGATCGGGCCTCCGCCATGGCGGTGGTCAAGGCGGAGGAGGCGGGAGCGGAGATCATCGCCTGCTCCTCCACCGGCAATGCCGCCTCCTCTCTGGCGGGCAACGCCGCCGCAGTCGGTTTCCCCACCTATATCTTTGTCCCCTCCCGGGCGCCCAAGGGGAAGGTCTCCCAGCTGATGATTTTCGGCGCCCACGTCATCAGCGTCCGGGGCAGCTATGAGGACACCTTCCGCCTCTCCCAGCAGGCCATCGAGCGCTACGGCTGGTACAACCGAAACGCCGCCATCAACCCCTATCTGATGGAGGGGAAAAAGACGGTAGCCCTGGAGATCGCCGAGCAGCTCAACTGGCAGATGACCGATTACGTGGCCCTCTCCGTGGGGGACGGCTGCACCATCGCCGGGGTGTGGAAGGGCTTCAAGGACCTGTACGCCACCGGCATGATCGACCGCCTGCCCCGGCTCATCAGCGTCCAGGCGGAGGGCTGCTGCCCCCTGAACCGGGCGATTGCGGAAAATAAGCCCTGGGAGCCCATGGAGGAGAACACCCTGGCGGACTCCATCGCCGTGGGCGTTCCCAGGAATGCAGACAAGGCCCTGGCCGCCATCCGGGAGTCGGACGGCGTGGTGGTCAACGTCTCGGACGAGGAGATTCTGGCCGCCGCCCGACTGCTGGGCCGTACCTGCGGTGTGTTCGGAGAGCCTGCGGGGGTGACAGGCACCGCCGGAGTGAAGAAGGCGCTGGAGCTGGGGCTGATTCCTCCGGAGGCCTCGGTGGTGAGCATCGTCACCGGGAACGGATTGAAGGATACCCCCAACGCCATCAAAGCTGCCGGGGAGCCGATCTCCATCGACCCGGACATGGGACAGCTGCTGGACGTGATGGAGCGGCTGTGAGGCCCAAAAACGGAACAAAACGCACAACGGAGTGCCGCCCCTGCGTCGGCACAAAAACGCTCCCGGCGCATGAGACGCCGGGAGCGTTTTGACCGTTCTTTTGCGCTCAGTCGCTGCCCTCCTCGATATAGCTGTACAGGGTATACTTGGAGATGCCGAAAAACTGGCTGATTTTCGCCCCGGACTTGGTGATGAGCAGGGCGCCGGAGTCGTTGAGGAACCGGATGGCCTTCACCTTGTCCTCCTTGGTCATCAGGGGAACCGGCTTGCCCACCAGGGCCACCGACTGCTGGATGAGGCTGTCCAGCAGCTCGCTCACGTTGGTGGCAGGCTTGTCCGCCACGGGCTGCTGTTCTGCGTCCGGGGAGATGAGGGTATGGATGGCGTTCTCCGCCGCCATGAGGACGGTGACGTCGGTGTTCAGGGAGAGGATGTAATCCAGCTGATCGTCCTCCCCCCAGATATACAGGGTGCTGGATTTCAGCACCTTGCCGTCCGCCGTCCGGGTGGTGAAGCCCAGCTTGTCCGGGAGCTGAGAGCGGGTCTTTTTCCGGGCGGCGATGCCCACAGGAGAGGGGCCGTCCCCGGCGGAGCGGTGGGTGACGTGTCCGTTTTCAATATAGGCCACCACCGGGTCGCCATCCCGGTCGGTCAGGTCGTGAATGACCACCTCGGTATTGGGGCCGCACTGGGCAGCCAGGCCGTGGGCGATCTGTTTGAGTAGCTCTAGCTGAGCGGGCATATGGGTCAACTTCCTTCCGCAGTCTGATTTTCTGTCATCTATTCTAACAGATTTTTGAAAAATTGCAATGTGAAATGGAAGCTCCGCCGGTTGCAAACCGCCGGGAATCATGCTAGAATGAGAAAAACCTTTTACGAAAGGGGGAGCTGAGATGCTGCTCATCGGAAACGGACGGGTGATCACCCGTGACCCGGACTGTCCCTGGCTGGAGCTGGGGGGCGTGGCCGTAGAGGACGGCAGGATACGGGAGGTGGGCCCCTGGCCCGATCTGCGGGAGCACTACCCGGAGGCAGAGCTGCTGGACGCCCACGGAGGGGTCATTATGCCGGGGCTTATCAACACCCACGAGCATATCTACTCCGCCATGGCCCGGGGCCTGTCCGTCAGGGGCTACCATCCCAGGGGCTTTCTGGACATCCTGGAGGGGATGTGGTGGAACATTGACCGCCATCTGACCCTGGAGCAGACCCGGCTCTCCGCCATGACCACCCTGATCGACTGCGTGAAAAACGGCGTCACCACCGTCTTTGACCACCACGCCAGCTTCTTCTGCATCCCGGACAGCCTCTCCGCCATTGAGGAGGCGGCGCAGGCGGTGGGTATCCGCCGCTGCCTCTGCTATGAGGTCTCCGACCGGGACGGCAAGGAAAAGGCCCGGGAGGCGGTGCTGGAAAACGAGCGGTTCATCCGCTATGCCCAACAGGACGAGACGGGGATGGTGGCCGCCATGATGGGACTCCACGCCTCCTTCACCCTCTCGGACGAGACGCTGGCCTTCGCTGCCGCCCACCGGCCGGAGGGGGTGGGCTATCACATCCACGTGGCCGAGGGGGCCTACGATCTGGAGCACTGCCAGAAGACCTACGGCAAGCGGCTGGTGGAGCGGCTCCACGACATGGACATCCTGGGCCCCAAGACTCTGGCGGCCCACTGTATCTATATCAACGAGGACGAGATGGAGCTGCTCCGGGAGACGGACACCATGGTGGTACACAACCCGGAATCCAATATGGGCAACGCCTGCGGCTGTCCCCCCACCATGGAGCTGTGCCATCGGGGAGTGCTGACAGGGCTGGGCACCGACGGCTACACCCACGACATGCTGGAGAGCTACAAGGTGGCCAATATCCTCCACAAGCACCATCTGAAGGATCCCAACGCTGCCTGGGGCGAGGTGCCGGAGATGCTGTTTGACGGCAACCCCAAAATTGCGGGGCGGTACTTCGATACCCCACTGGGGGCGCTGAAGCCCGGATACGGAGCGGATGTCATCGTCACCGACTACATCCCCAACACCCCCATGGACGGGAGCAACTGCAACAGCCACATTCTGTTCGGCATGACTGGGCGGAGCGTTATCCACACGGTCTGCGCCGGAAGGGTGCTCATGCGGGACCGGGAGCTGACCTTCTGCGACGAGGAGGCGGTCAACGCCCAAGTGCGGACGTCCGCCCAGGAGCTGTGGGACAGCATCAACGGATAGACGGCAGAGAGGGGGAACGGTTATGAAAACGCTCATCAGGGGCGGCACTCTGGTCACAGAGGAGAGCGCCCGGGTGCAGGATCTCCTGCTGGAGAACGGAAGGGTGACCCAGGTGGGAGAGAATCTCTCCGACCCGGAGGCGGAGGTCATAGATGCCACCGGAAGGCTGGTGTTTCCCGGCTTTATCGACGCACACACCCATATGGATCTGCCCGTCTGTGGCACGGTGACGGCGGACGACTTCGCCTCCGGCACTGCCGCCGCCATTCTGGGGGGCACCACCTGTCTGGTGGACTTCGCCACCCAGGAGGCGGGGGAGACCCTGGCCCAGGGGCTCGCCAACTGGCACGAAAAGGCGGACGGCAGGAGCAACTGTGACTACGCCTTTCACATGGCCATCTCCCAGTGGAGGCCGGATGTCCGGGAGGAGCTGCCGGACATGATACAGGCGGGGGTCACCTCCTTCAAGGTCTACCTGACCTACGGCAATATGGTCAGCGACCGGGAGCTGTACGAGGTGCTGCTGGCCCTGAAGCCCCTGGGGGGCATCGTGGGCGTCCACTGCGAAAATGACGGCATTATCCAGGCCACCGCCGCCCGGCTGAAGGAGCAGGGCGTCACCGGCCCGGAGGGGCACCCCCTCTCCCGCCCGGACGAGGCGGAGGCGGAGGCCATCCACCGTCTGCTGACGGTGGCCCGGCTGGTGGACGTGCCGGTGGTGGTGGTTCATCTCTCCACGGAAAAGGGGCTGGAGGAGATTCGCCGGGCCAGGGCCATGGGGCAGAAGGTCTATGTCGAGACCTGCCCTCAGTACCTGCTTCTGGACGACAGCCTGTATGCACAGCCCGACTTCCGGGGGGCCAGATACGTCTGTTCCCCGCCCCTGCGGAAAAAGCAGGACCAGGCGGCCCTGTGGGAGGCCCTGACAAAGGGAGAGATCGACACGGTCTCCACTGACCACTGCTCCTTCACCCTGGCCCAAAAGGACGCCGGACGGGGAGACTTCTCCAAAATCCCCGGCGGGATGCCCGGCGTAGAGGAGCGGGTATCGCTGCTGTACACCTACGGTGTGGAGACGGGGCGGCTGCCCCTGACCGAGCTGGTGCGGCGGCTGTCTGCCAACCCAGCCAGGCTCTATGGGATGTACCCCAGGAAGGGGACGCTGCTCCCCGGGAGCGACGCCGACGTGGTGATTTGGAACCCGGACGCAGAGACGGTGATCCACCGGGAGAACCGGCACTCCGCCTGCGACTACGCTCCCTACGAGGGGTGGCGGCTCAAGGGCAGAGCGGAGACGGTGTTGCTCAGAGGGAAAAAGGTCGTGGAGGACGGCGAGCTCCGCCGCCCCGGCACGGGAATCTATATTGCGAGAGAGGCGGGCAGTCTATGAAATGTATCAAGACCACCGAGGCAGTGGGACACGTCCTCTGCCATGACATTACCCAGATCATCCCCGGCGTGACCAAGGGGGCGGTGTTCACCAAGGGCCATGTGGTCCGGGAGGAGGACATCCCCGTCCTGCTGTCCGTGGGCAAGGAGACCCTCTACGTCTGGGAGAAACAAGAGGGGATGCTCCACGAGAACGAGGCGGCGGACATCCTCCGGGAGATCTGCCAGGGGGCGAATATGCACCCGTCCGGGGTAAAAGAGGGAAAGATCGAGCTGATCGCCGACTGCGACGGCCTGTTCCGGGTGAACCGGGCGGGGCTCCGGGCAGTAAACAGCCTGGGAGAGATGATGATTGCCTGCCGCCATGGGAATTTCCCAGTGAAGAAGGGGGATAAGCTGGCGGGCACCCGCATTATCCCCCTGGTCATCGGGGGAGAGAAGATGGAGCGGGCCAGGGAGGTCGCAGGCCCTGACCCCCTGTTCCAGGTGTTGCCCTATCAGAAGCGCCGGGCGGGCATCGTCACCACCGGCAGCGAGGTCTACTATGGCCGCATCCAGGACCAGTTTACCCCGGTGCTGGAGGCCAAGCTGAAGGAATTTCCCGTGGAGATCGTGGGCCATGAGATCACCAACGACGATGCGGCCATGACCACCGCTGCCATCGAAAAGCTGCTGACGCAGGGGGCCGACCTGATCCTCTGCACCGGCGGCATGAGCGTGGACCCGGACGACCGGACGCCCCTGGCCATCCGCAACACCGGGGCGGAAATCGTCAGCTACGGCTCCCCGGTGCTACCGGGAGCCATGTTCCTGCTCAGCTACCTGGGGAAGGAGAGAATCCCCATCCTGGGCCTCCCCGGCTGCGTCATGTACTCCAAGCGCACTATTTTTGACCTGGTGCTGCCCCGCATCATGGCGGGGGTGGAGATCACCCGGGAGGACCTGGACGGACTGGGGGAGGGGGGCTTCTGCCTGAACTGCCCGGTCTGCACCTTCCCTAACTGCGGCTTTGGAAAGGGACATTAGGGAGAAATGATGAACGAGTTGTCTCATGTAGATCGGCGGGGCCAGGCGTCCATGGTGGACGTGGGCGGCAAGGCGGAGACCCTCCGCACCGCCGAGGCCGTGGGCCGGATGCAGGTGAACGGCGCCATCTTCCGGGCCATCGAGACGAATACCAGCAAAAAGGGAGACGTGCTGGCGGCGGCCCGGATCGCGGGCATCCAGGGGGCCAAGCACACCTGGGAGCTGATCCCCCTCTGCCATACCCTGAATCTGACCCAGGTGGCGGTGGACTTTTCCCTCTCGCCGGAGACGCTGGAGGTGGAGTGCGTCTGCCGGGTGAAATGCGTGGGCAAGACCGGGGCGGAGATGGAGGCCCTCACCGCGGTCAGCACAGCCCTGCTCACGGTCTACGACATGTGCAAGGCTCTGGGACAGGACATGACCATCGGCCCCATCTTCCTCCGGGACAAGGACGGGGGCAAGACGGGACACTATCGCCGGGAGGGACAGGATTGAGACGGCAGAACAGACAGGCTGATACGCCATGAGAGATCAGTACGGGCGGGAGATCGACTACCTCCGCGTCTCCCTGACCGACCGGTGCAATCTCCGGTGCGACTACTGCCTCGGGTCGGGGCCGGTGCGCTGGCTGCCGGAGGAGACGCTGCTCACGGACGAAGAGCTGTGTACCGTCGTCTCCGCCGCCGCAGAGCTGGGCATCTCCCGGCTCAAGCTCACCGGGGGAGAGCCCCTGCTCCGCCCCGGACTGCCGGAGCTGGTAAAACGACTTTACAAGATACCTGGCATCGAGGACATCACCCTGACCACCAACGGCCTGCTGCTTTCAGCACAGGCGGAACAACTGGCGGAGGCGGGGGTCTCCGGAGTGAATATCAGCCTGGATACCCTGGATCGGGCGTCCTATGCCGCCCTCACAGGGACGGACGGCTTGGAGCGGGTGCTGGAGGGACTGGACGCCGCCCTCTGCGCCGGGTTCTCCCACGTCAAGGTGAACTGCGTGGCGGGGGAGGGCATCACCGACCGGAACCCCGCCGAGGTGGCGGAGCTGGCCCACACCCGGCGGGTGTGGGTGCGGTATATCGAGACGATGCCCCTGGGACGGGGGAAAAGCTATCGCCCCGTGACCCGGACGGCGCTGATACAGGAGCTGGAGGAGCGGTACGGCCCACTGACCCCGGTGGACGTGCGGGGAAACGGCCCGGCCATCTATTGTTCCGTCCCGGACTTTGCAGGACTGGTGGGCTTTATCAGCCCCTGTTCCGCTCCCTTTTGCGACGGCTGTAACCGCCTGCGGCTGACTGCCGACGGGTGGGTGAAGCCCTGTCTCCAGTATCAGGGGACGGTGAACCTCCGGGAGCTGCTCCGGGCGGGGGCCTCCGGGGAGATGTTAAAGGCGGCCCTGTCCGCCGCCATCCGGAGCAAACCAAAGGGCCACCGCTTCGCCGAGGACCAGGCTCAGACCGGCCTGGAGCGGCGGGGGATGTCGGCCATCGGCGGCTGACGATTGAACCACAAAATGAGAGGGAGTGCTTTCCCATGGGCATCATCAGAGGAATTTGCATCAGCCCCCGGCGGGGGACGGCCAAGGGGCCGGTGGACTCCGTTCGGCTGGTGGAGGGCTTCGGCCTGGAGGGAGACGCCCACGGCGGCAATTGGCACCGTCAGGTCAGTCTGCTGGGACAGGAGGCCATCGACGCCTTCAACGCCCAGGGGGCCGGAGTGCAGCCCGGAGACTTCGGGGAAAACCTCATCGTGGAGGGCTTTGACCTGCGGAGCCTGCCGGTGGGGACCTGCTTTCAGATCGGGGATGCTCTGCTGGAGCTGACCCAGATCGGCAAGGAGTGCCACAGCCATTGTGAGATCTTTCAGCGGGTGGGCAAATGTATCATGCCCACCAACGGCGTCTTTGCCCAGGTGCTCCGGGGCGGCGTCATCCGTGTGGGGGACGAGATATCCCTGGCGGACAACCCGGACAGACGGCCCACGGCGGCGGTGATCACCCTCAGCGACAAGGGGGCCTGCGGTCAGCGGGAGGACAAAAGCGGCCCCCTGGCCGTCCAGATGGCGGAGGCGGCGGGCTACCGGGTGGTGGAGACCCTGCTCCTCCCGGACGAGCAGAAGCGGCTGGAGCGGGAGCTGTGCCGGCTGGCGGACGGGCGGCAGGTGGCCCTGGTGCTGACCACCGGTGGCACTGGCTTCTCGGAGAGGGACCGCACCCCGGAGGCCACCATGGCGGTGGCGGAGCGGAACGCTCCGGGCATCGCTGAGGCCATCCGCTGGTACTCCCTGCAAATCACCCCCAGGGCCATGTTGGGCCGGGGGGCCAGCGTCATCCGGGGCAGAACGCTGATCGTCAATCTGCCCGGCAGCCCCAAGGCGGTGCGGGAGAGCCTGGAATTTCTCCTCCCCAGCCTGGGCCACGGCATCGACATTTTGCGGGGGACCGCCGCCGAGTGCGCTGCCCCTGACGGGAAGGAGTGAGAAAAATGAGCGACCGTATGAATCCTCTGCCCTTTGAGACCCTGCTCTGTACCGCTGTGAACGAGCTGCGGGAGAAAAACACCCTGTTCGGCGTCCCGGTGGTCCGCCCCCGGGCCTGCCCGGTGGATTTCTGCGGCGGGCGGGTGGAGACTCCCATTGGCCCCGCCGCAGGGCCTCACACCCAGCTGGCCAACAACCTGATCGCCGCCTATGGGGCGGGAGGCCGCATTTTCGAGCTGAAAACCGTCCAGATCATCGACGGCGAGGACCTGCCGGTGGATAAGCCCTGTATCTACGTCTCCGGAGAGGCGTACAACGTGGAGTGGTCCACCGAGCTGACCATTGGCCAGGCGGCGGAGGAGTACATCAAGGCGTGGATCGTCATCCGCCTGCTGGCCAGGGAGTTCGATTTGGGGGACCCGGAGGGCTTCCAGTTCCATATGTCCGTGGGCTACGACCTGGCGGGGCTGCAATCGGAAAAGGTGGACCGGTTCATCGAGACGATGAAGGACGCCTCCCGTGCCCCGGTGTGGAGCCTGTATCTGTCCCAGGTCAGAGCGCATCCGGAGCTGTTCCGGGTGGTAGATGAAGATTATGTCAACTCCATTCCTGCCAAAATCTGCAACACCGTCACCCTCTCCACCCTCCACGGCTGTCCGGTGGGGGAGATCCGGCGGATGATCGCCTATCTGCTGGAGGAGAAGGGGCTGAACACCTTCGTCAAGTGCAATCCCACCCTGGTGGGTTACGACGCCGCCCGGCAGGTGCTGGACGAGAACGGCTACGACTACCTGACCTTTGACTGGGAGGGTTTTGACCGCGACCTCCAGCCGGACTACGCCGTGGAGCTGCTCACCGATTTGAAGGCCCTGGCAGACTCCCTGGGACTGACCCTGGGGGTGAAGCTGACCAACACCTTCCCGGTGGCCATCCGCAACGGCGAGCTACCCGGGGAGACCATGTACCTCTCCGGCAAGCCCCTGTTCCTGCTCTCCATCCGCACCGCCCAGCTTTTGAGCCGGGCCTTCGGGGGGACGCTGCCTGTCTCCTTCTCCGGAGGCATCGACACCCACAACGTAGCTCAGGTGCTGTCCGTCGGCATCGCACCGGTGACGGTGGCGACCCTGCTGCTCCAGCAGGGGGGGTACAAAAATCTCTCCCGGCTGTGCGCCCTGGTCCCGGATGTCGTCCCCGCCCGGGTGAATGTGACGGCCCTGGACGACCTGGTGGCGTCGGTGAGCGCCGACCCCTATTATCAGAAGAAGCCTGAGCGCAGGACGGTGAAGCGTCCTCTGGACAGTCTGGCCTGCTACAGGTGCCGGAACTGCGTGGACGTGTGCCCCAACCGGGCCAACCTGGCTCTGCCGGAGCTGAAAAAGGCGGTGCACATCGAGCGGCTCTGCAACGAGTGTGGCAACTGCGCCTGCCTGTGTCCCTTCGGCTATCTGCCCTATCGGGACAAGTTCACCCTCTTTGACGATGGGTCTGCTATGGAGCACAGCGACAACAACGGCTTCTATCTGACCGGGGACGGCTTTGTCGCCCGGGTGAACGGGGGAGAGGTCTCCACCCTGGAGGAGCTGCCGGAGGAGCTGCGGCCGGTGGTGGCGGCGTTCCTGAGATAAACAGGAGAGGCAAGCAGAGAGTGTGTCAGGGCCATTTGAAAAATCATGCGCCGGACAGAGCCAATCGGCTCCGTCCGGCGCATTTTTCAGAAAGGAGAGAATGAACTTATTTGCAAAGCTTCTCGATCCAGTCGCAGACCTCAAAGGGGTAGTCCGCCTCACAGTGGGGCTTGTCCCAGATCAGGTGATACTCCACGTCCTTGCCCAGGTTGGCCAGCTTGACCGCCAGGGACATGGAGACGATAAAGGCGGTATCTGCGTCGCAGGCACCCACATTGATGCGGTAGTGTCCGGCAGGGGCGCAGACGCTCAGGTCGCTGCCCAGATAGCTCATGGGGTTGATGAGACGCAGCTTCTCGTCCAGCCCGTCGTCGTCCAGGGCTCTGGCCCAGGAGGGATAGTACCGGGCGTATTCCTCCGGGAACGCCTCCTTCAGAGACTCCAGCAGGGCGGGGATGCTCTTGTCAAAGTGGACATAGTCTTGCTCCGGGGTGCCGAACTCCTGGTTCTCGCCGCTGTCCATGTTCAGGGTGTCGAAGCTGGTGCAGGGCTTCATCCGGCGGCGATGGCGGAGCAGGTAGGTGTCCAGATCGGAGATGGTGGCCTTTTTGCCGTCCCAGGTGAGCCAGCCGGTCTTGTCCGTGCCGGGAGCCTCCACCTTGGGGAACTCCAGCCCCACATAGGGCACGCCCTTGGGCGGGCGGGAGACCAGGTCGCCCAGGCTGGGAGGCCCGGAGGGCTTGTCGCCGTCCATGCCGCCGTCCAGCGGGGGCATGGCAACCGCCGCACCCGCATGGTGCAGACCCACGTCGTCCTTGCCCTCCGGCCCGTCGTCGGGCTTGGGGGCGTCCACCAGATGGGTATAGTTGCCGGTTAGATAATCGCCGCTGGTGTATTTCTCCGGCAGCTCCCCACGGTCCAGCCGGGAGAGATAGTCTCCGACAGACTCCTCCAGGCAGGCCATGAGGTAGTCATAGGCGGGGCCGCTCCGGCCGTCCTCATTCAGGGTGAAGGGCTCCCCTGTGACCGGGTGCTTCAGTCCCAGGGAGTTGAAATAGGTGATGTACTCCGCCGCCAGTTTCTGGGACAGGGCTGCCTGGAAGGGGGTAAAGGTGCCCGCAGGGCCGACAGGAGAGGACTCGTTCTCCGGGTCCTCCTGGAACTGCCACTCATAGGCCAAATCGGCGTGCTCCAGGTCGATGATGGGGCAATAGATCTGCCCGGCAAAAACGGCGTCGGATTCGTCCATAAACGCCCCGTTCTGCTCCAGATAGGGCAGATAGTCCGGATGGTCGCCGGTGACAGAGACCAGGGTGGACATGGCCCCACCGGCGCTCCAGCCCACGGAGACCATGCGGCTCATGTCCCCGGGGAGGGCGGCGGCGTTGTGCCGCAGGAAACGGATGCCGGTTTTCAGATCAATGAGGGTCCAGGGGGACTTGCCGCACAGGTTGCCGTCCTGATCCCGGGACTCCCGGCCACGGCTGCCGCAGGTGACGTACACCATGCCCCGCTGGAGGTACTTGGGCGCCTCGTCCCGGGGACCGCCCAGCCAAGTGTGGGGCATCTGCATATATCCGGCGGAGTTGTTCTCAAAGACTACAGGAGCGTTTTGGGCGTTAAACGCCCCGCAGACGCCCTCAGGGTTCACCGTGCCGTCGGCGTTCAGATAGGCCTGGGGCACGAAAATGCTCATGCGCTGGAATTTGGGGGTGGTGGCCTTCAGGGTGTAGAGGATATCCTCCAGGCACCAGCAGTGGTAATTCTCGTCCAAAAACCACTTGTCCTGGCAGTCCGCCAGCTCCAGAGTGGTGTTCAGGATGGGGATGTAGGGCTTCATATCGATCACTCCTTGTTGTTTTGATGAAAATGCAAATAGAAATGGTGCTTCTGTTTCCTATTTTAGACAGAAGCACCAAAAAGAACAATTCTATTTCCAAATGTTTTTCTTGCCTGTTTGGAATTGATGCCCTAAAGATCCCGCAAAATCTCCCCTTCTATCTCTCCGCAGGCATCCAGAATCGCCCGGATGCCCTCCGGGGCCAGGCCATCGATGTGGATGCCGCAGACGCATACCGCCGTACAGTTTTTCGCACTGGCAACGGCGGCGGCCAGACGACAGGCCACGGCGTCATCCTTGTGGCCCAGGCAGTTGAGGACAGAGGTAGTGGCGCTGATCCCCTCCCCGGTGAGGCTGGGACGGGCCACTGCCAGGGCGGCGGAGCCCACGTGACCGCCGCTGTCCGAGCGGATACAGAGGGTGTAGTCCCGGCCCATGGGCACCACGTCGCAGAGCAGGGTCACGCCCCACACCGTCCGCTCGTACCGCTTCACCTGCTCTGTCATGGGGCCGCCTCCTCCATGCCCCCGGGCAGCCCCGCCCGCACCTGTTTGCAGAACTCGATAAAGTAGGCCGCCGCAGAAGAGAGGGTGTCGTTTTTCCGGTAGCTGAGATAGACGGTGGTGTAGATGGGCGGGGAGACAGGGACGGCCACGAACGGCGGCTGGTCGCCGAAGTCGATCTGATGGGGGAAATTCAGGTGGTTGGTGAACAGCAGGGCCACGCAGCTCCCCTTGCGCACCGTGTCCAGAATGGACTCCAGGTTGTGGGAGGTGAAATACACCTTGGGCAGGAAGCCAGCCTCCTGACAGGCCCGCATACACAGGTTATAGGGCAGAGTGTTGGGGGGGATAAGGGCGAACATCTCCTCGGACAGCTGGGGCAGCTCCACATGGTCGGCGTGGCTCAGGGGGTGATTTGGGGGCAGAACGGCCACCAGCTGATCCCTTGCGTAGGGCAGCCTGACCAGCTGTCGCTCCTTGTCCGGGGAGTGCTCCAGGTAGGCCGGGCTGTCCCGGTAGATGGCGATCTCACAGGCACGGTCCAGGAGCTTCTCCCGGACGATCAGGGTGTCCGCCTCCTGGATGTTGACCTGCACCGTGGGATGGGCCTGCTTGAACCGAAGCAGCGCCTCGGTGATGCCGTAGTGGGCGATGACGGGGATGGTGGCGATCTCCAGGGGGGCACATTCCCGGTTCAGATAGTTGAAGGCCGCCGACTCATATTCATACTGGAGCCGGGCGATGGACTGGGCATAGGGGAGCATCAGCTCTCCGAACTGGGTCAGCTCCACCTTGCGGGAGGTGCGGTCAAACAGCGGAGCGCCCAGCTGATTCTCCAATGTTTTGATATGCTTGGACAGGGAGGACTGACCGATAAACAGCCGGTCCGCCGCCGCCCAGAAGTTCTGGGTCTCTGCCAAAATCACGAACTCCTTGAAATAAGAAATGTCCATATGGCTGCTCCCTTCTTCTCTTTACATTTTGCAATCACTTTCGCATAATCAATTCCTCTCCGGAATTGATTATAACGCAAACAAGAATTGTTTGTCAACTGTGTGCAGAATATAATAGTGGCAGAGCCGAGATTTCGGCGAAATAACAGAAGTAGAAACAAGGAGGTAATCAAATGAATGCAAACAAGAAAGTTCCGCTATGGCGGAAAACAGTCTACGGCCTCGGCACCGGCGGCGGCAATGTTTTCAGTCAGATCGGCGCAGCGTTCCTGCTGAGCTACTACACTGACACCGCCCTCATCGGCGCGGCGGCCATTGGCACCATGTTCGTGGTCTGCCGTATCTTCGACGGCATCAGCGACCTGATCATGGGCGCTATCGTGGACAAGACGAATACCAAATGGGGCAAAGCACGTCCCTGGCTGATCCTCTCCGGCCCGTTGACCTTCCTGGGCATTGTGCTGTTGATGCATGTGCCTGAATCCGCAGGCGACACCGCCAAGCTGATCTATGCCTATGCCACCTACATCTTTATGTCTGTGGTGGTCTACACTATCTTCGGCATTGCCAACACCGCTATGCTGCCCCTGATGACCCGCGACCGGGACGACAATACAATGCTGGCCACCTTCTCCGCCGTGGGTAACAGCGTTATCGGCCTGATCGCCGGTTCCTCCATCACTCCCCTGGTTCTGGCTTTCGGCTGGCACTGGGCCAGCATTATCCTGGGTGCGATTGCCGGCGTCCTGATTCTCATCTCCGGCCTGGTGAACAAGGAGATTCAGCCCGAAGAAGGGGAAGCAGCACAGGTTCAGGGCGAGCAGCCTTCCCTGAAGCAGCAGTTCCCCGCTGTTATGAAGAACCGCTATTTCTGGCTCCTTCTGCTCATCGGCATTTTCTCCCTGCTGATGAACGCCAACGCCATCGCCGCCCAGAGCTATTATGCCAGCTATGTGATCGGCGACGCCATGTTCATGTCTACCCTGATGACTGCGGGCCAGGCCCCTGGCATCATCATTCTGTTCCTGATGCCCGCTATCTCCAAGAGATGGTCTAAACGGGCCTACCTGACCATGGGCGCCGTCCTGCTGATTATAGGCTTCCTGATCTGCGGCTTTGCCGGCACCAACACCACTCTGGTGGTCATCGGTGTGGTCATCCGCGCTCTGGGCGCCGGCCCTCTGCTGAGCGCAGTATTCGCCTTCGTGCCTGATGTGGTGGAGTACGGCTACTGGAAATACGGTGTCCGTTCCGAAGGCCTGATTTCCTCCGCTCAGTCCATCGGTTCCAAGATCGGTATGGGCTTCGGCTCCGCCATGTGCGCCTGGATTCTGGCTGCCGTGGGCTATAGCGCCACTCTGGAGACCCAGTCTGAGGCCGTTATCAGCGCCATCCAGTTCGATTACACCTTTGTGGGCGCTATTATCGGCGTGATTATCCTCGTCCTGGTGCTGCTCACCGACGTGGAGAAATATGCTCCTCAGTTCCGTGAGGCCAATGCCCAGAAGGATCAGGCCCCTGCTAACAAGTAAGTAACTTCATAATTCATCCCTGTGCATAGAAGGACTATGCACCCCCTTTACCGGGACAGCGGAGGCGTTGCTTCTCGGCTGTCCCGGTTCTCTTTTATGAAAGGACGGTTTAAAATGAGTCAGGAAAACAAACCCTTTGGCGTAGAGGATTACGCCGATCTGGACGGCTCCCTCCGCTTTGACGCCCCCGCCGATGGGGCCGGAGGCCCACCCGCCGGATTCCAGGTCAAAATGGCCGACATCAGCTGGGTGAAGCGGAAATACCTGGACGTCCCCTACGCCAATCAGTCCCCCGCCCAGCGGCTGGACCTCTATCTCCCGGAGGAGGGAGAGGGCCCATTCCCCCTGGTGGTGCATCTCCACGGCGGCGGCTTCGGCATGGGGGACAAGCGGGACGACCACATGGACACCTACCTGAAAGGCTTGTCCCACGGCTACGCCATCGCCTCGGTGGAGTACCGTCTCAGCGGCGAGGCCATTTTCCCCGCCGCCGTGCTGGACTGCCGGGAGGCGTTCCGGTTCCTGCGGAAGCACGCCGCAGAGTACAGCATCGACCCTGACCGCATCTGCGCCCTGGGTGGCAGCGCCGGTGGCAACCTGTCCGCCATCATGGGGATGAACATCCCCAACGGCCAGTTCCCCGGCGAGGAGGGAATGACCTTTGACACGGACTGCACCGTGCAGGCCTGCATCGACCAGTTTGGCCCCATGGACTTCCGCACCATGGACGACCAGGCCCGGGCCAATGGGGTCAGCTTTGTCGATCACGACACCCCCCAGTCTGCCGAGAGCAGCTACATGGGCGGAGCTCTGCCCACCCTGTCTGACGAGTGGCTGGCCAAGGCCAACCCCGCCACCTACATCAACGAGAAAATGGCCCCCATGCTGGTGGAGCACGGCTGCGTGGACAAGCTGGTGCCCTTTATGCAGAGCGTCAACTTCGTCAACGCCATCTATCAGAAGCTGGGCCAGGGCCGGGTGGAGTTCGTCCCCCTGCCCAACGCCGACCACGAGGACAAGGAGTATTCCAGCGAGTGGAATATGAACGTGCTGTGGAGCTGGCTGGACAAAAATCTGTAAGCTGTGCTATGATAAGAAGGAGGAAACTGTCATGAAAAAATGGATCGCCCTGCTGTTGGTGCTGGTCATGTGCCTGAGCCTCGCCGCCTGCGGTGCCGGAGACAGCTCCGAGGACACTGACACCGAGGAAGCGGCCTCCACCGAGGAGAGCCAGACCGAGGAGGAAGCGGCTGACGAGACAGAGGAGGAGCCTGCGGAGGAGAAATCCGCAGAAGAAGTCACCGACGAAGCGCTGGAGAACACCGACACCCTCACCAGCGACGTGCTGCCCGAGGACGTGATCGGCAACACCTATGTCTATGAGGAGTATGTAGAGATCTTTGGATTCACCACGAACTGGGAGCTGACCTTCACCGGAGAGGGCGAGGGCACCATGTTTGAGCCCAACGATCTCCTGGGCGACACCACCTACACCGTCTCCTGGAGCTACGCCGACGGCATCTACACCGTCACCCTGGTAGAGTCGGACAGCGGCAACATGAGCGAGTCCACCATGTTTGACGAGAGCTACACCTGCGACTATGTGGTCATGAGCGACGGCACCTTTGCCCCGGCCAACGCCAGCACGGACGCCGCCGCAGTGGAGACTGCCAGCACCGGCTCTGAAAACGCAGACTATCCCGCCGTCTCCTACGCCTCCAACTCGAACGCCCAGGTGATGGACATCTATCTGCCTGAAAACGCCACCGGCTCTGACCCGGTCATCGTCGTGGTACACGGCGGCGGCTTCAAGTTCGGCGACCAGACCATGGACATCATCCAGCCGGTTATCGAGGCCGGTGTGGCCAACGGCTACGTGGTCGCCTCTGTGGATTACCGGAAATCCGGTGAGGCCACCTTCCCCGGCGCTCTGGCGGACGTCAAGGCGGCGGTGCGGTATCTGAGAGCCAATGCGGAGTTGTACGGTATCGACCCGGAGCAGGTCGTAATCTGGGGCGAGAGCGCAGGCGCTTACCTGTCCCTGATGACTGCCCTGACCCCTGACGTGGAGTCCCTGAACGGCGACGTGACCGACAACCTGGAGTATTCCTCCGCTGTGACCGCTCTGGTGGACTTCTACGGCCCGGTGGAGTTCTATACCATGGACGACGAGTATGCCGCTCTGGGTATCGAGGGAACCACCTATTCCTCCGACGCCTCCTTTGAGAGCGCCTTTGTAGGCCAGGCTATCGGTTTAGATGAAGCAGTCACCTATACGACATGGTGGTACACCTATGTTGACCAGCTGCCGGAGGGCTTCACCCTCTCCGCATGGGTACAGGCTGGAGACTCCGACACCAGCGTGCCCTATACCCAGTCCCAGAATTTCGCCGCAAAGCTGGCGGAGGTCATTGGAGAGGACAACGTGACCTTTGGCCTGATCGAGGGCGCAGAGCACGAGGACGACCTGTTCTATACCGACGACAACCTGGCACAGGTATTTGCATTCCTGGCGGAAGCCCTGAACTAAAGGGAGGGCCGCTATGGAAATCGCAACGCTGCACGAAAAACCCTTCCACCTGACTGGGAGAGAGATTGCCTGGGTTCAGAACACCCTCTCCTCTATGACGGTGGAGGAAAAGGCGGGCCAGCTGTTCTGCGTCCTGGGGGACGCCAACACCCCCGAGGGGCTCATCGACCTGGTGCAGAACTGGCACGTCTCCGGGGTGCTGTTCCGGCCAAACCCTCAGAAGGAGGTTCGGGCCAAATATGACAGCCTGGATCAATACGCCAAGGTTCCCCTGCTGAAAGCCGCCAACCTGGAGGAGGGCGGGGCCGGGGTGCTGTCTGATGGCACCTACTTCGGCTCTCAGCTCCAGGTGGCCGCCGCAGACGATCTGACCTGCACCGAGGCCTTTGCCAGGGACTGCGCCCTGGAGGGCCGCAGCGTGGGGGTGAACTGGACGTTCTCCCCGGTGGTGGACATCGACGTGAACTTCCGCAATCCCATCACCAACGTCCGCACCTTCGGCAGCGACCCGAACCGGGTGCTGGCCAACGCCTCCACCTTCGTCCGCACCATTCAGAAGTATGGTGTGGCCGCCTCCTGCAAGCACTATCCCGGAGACGGGGTGGACTTCCGGGATCAGCACCTCCACCCCACCTACAACGACCTGTCCGCCGAGGACTGGTTCGCCACCTTCGGCAAGATCTACCAGACCCTCATCGACGAGGGGCTGATGAGCGTCATGGTGGGACATATCGTCCAGCCCAACGTCATCCGGGCGGTGAATCCCCAGGCCACCGAGGCCGACCTGCTCCCCGGCAGTCAGTCAAAGGAGATGCTCACCGGGGTACTCCGGGAGCGGTTCGGGTTCAACGGGGTCATCATCACCGACGCCACCATCATGGGCGGCTACACCATGACCATGCCCCGCCGGGAGGCCATCCCTCACAGCATCGCCGCCGGATGCGATATGCTCTGCTTCGGCACCGACATCCGGGAGGACATCTCCTACATTCTGGACGCCGTGGCCGACGGACGGCTCTCTCAGGAGCGGCTGGACGAGGCCGTGACCCGGGTGCTGGCCCTGAAAGCCACCCTGAACCGGGAGTATCCCCTGCCGGAGCTGGACGCAAAGGCGGAGCAGCGGCGGTGCGCAGACCGGGCGATCACCCTGGTCAAGGACACGAAGCACCTGCTCCCGGTGACGCCCGGGCGGTATCCCCACATCCGTCTGATGACCCTGGGCAAGGACGAGACCTATGACGGCTCCATGACCGAACTGGCGGCGGACTGGCTGACCCGACAGGGCTTCACGGTGGAGCGGTATGACCCCATGGCCGACGACCTCCACGGGACGAGGGAGCTGCCGGACGACCGGCTGACGCTGATTTTGTGCAATCTCCCCGCCGCCAGCAACCAGACCACTGTTCGCATCAAGTGGTGCGACAAGCACGCCCTGGAGATCCCCCGCTTCGTGAACGAGGAACCCTACGCCTTTATCTCGTTTGCAAACCCCTATCACCTCCAGGACATCCCCAGAGTGCCGGTCTACATCAACGCCTACACCGCCACAGAAGCCACCATCACGGCGGCGCTGGAAAAGCTCACCGGCCAGAGCAGCTTTACCGGCGTCAGCCCGGTAGACCCGTTCTGCGGGCTGTATGATACTCACCTTTGAAGGGAGGAACCAAAATGAACCATAGAACCGAAATCCTGAGCCTCCGGGATGCCCTCGCCGTGCTGCGGGAGACCCCCGGCCAGCTCATCGAGACCAACGTGGAGGTAGACCCCAAGGCGGAGCTGTCCGGCGTGTACCGCCATGTGGGAGCCGGCGGCACCGTCATGCGCCCCACCCAGGTGGACGGCCCTGCCATGCTGTTCCACAATCTCAAGGGACACCCCGGCGCCCAGTGCGTCATCGGCGTGCTGGCCAGCCGCCAGCGGGTGGCGAACCTGTTCGGCTGCAAAAAGGAGGAGCTGGGCCATCTGGTGCAGTCCTGCGCCGCTAACCCCATCCCTCCCGTGGTGACGGAGGCCCCCGCTCCCTGCCAGGAGGTGGTGCACCTGGCCACCGACCCGGACTTTGACCTGTTCAAGCTGGTGCCCGCCCCCACCAATACCCCGGTGGACGCAGGCCCCTACATCACCATGGGCATGTGCTACGCCACCCACCCGGACACCGGCCTCTCCGACATCACCATCCACCGGATGTGCATCCAGGGAAAGGACGAGCTGTCCATCTTCCTCCAGCCCGGCTCCCGGCATATCGGGGCCATGGCGGAGCGGGCCACCGAGCTGAACCAGCCCCTGCCCATCTCCGTCTCCATCGGCGTAGACCCGGCCATCTCCGTCACCAGCTGCTTTGAGCCGCCTACGACCCCTCTGGGCTTTGACGAGCTCTCCATCGCCGGCGCCCTGCGGCAGCGGCCGGTGGAGCTGACGAAGTGTGTCTCCGTCCCGGAAAAGGCTATCGCCAATGCGGAGTATGTCATCGAGGGCGAGATTTTACCCGGCAGCAACCATGTGGTGGAGGATCAGAACACCCACACCGGCTACGCCATGCCGGAGTTCCCCGGCTATAACGGCCCCGCCAGCCACGAATGCTGGCTGCTCAAGGTAAAGGCGGTCACCCACCGGAAGAACCCCATCATGCAGACCTGCATCGGCCCCAGCGAGGAGCACGTGAACATGGCGGGCATCCCCACCGAGGCGTCTATCCTGGGCATGATCGACAAGGCTCTCCCCGGCAAGGTGCTCAACTGCTACTCCCACCGGGCAGGCGGCGGTAAGTACATGGTCATCCTCCAGTGCAAAAAGACGGTACACACCGACGAGGGCAAGCAGCGGCAGGCGGCGCTGTTGGCGTTCTCCGCCTTCCCGGAGCTGAAGCACGTCATTCTGGTGGACGAGGATGTGGACATCTTCGACACCAACGACGTGCTCTGGGCCATGAACACCCGGTTCCAGGGCGACCGGGATATCGTCACCATCCCCGGCGTCCGGTGTCACCCGCTTGACCCCAGCTCCAGCCCGGCCTATGCCCCCTCCATCCTGGACGTGGGCGTCAGCACCAAGACCATCTTCGATTGTACCGTGCCCTTCCCGTTGAAGGATCACTTCAAGCGGGCTCCCTTCCTGGACGTGGATCCGGAGAAGTGGCTCCATGGCTGATCGGCTGATCATCGGCATGAGCGGGGCCAGCGGTGCACCCCTGGCGGTGGAGCTGCTGGAACAGCTCCACGCCCGCTGCCCTCAAATCGAGACTCATCTGGTGGTTTCCCGGGGAGCGGAGCTGACCCTGGAGCAGGAGACAGGGTTACACCTGGACGACCTGCGCCCCCTGGTACACACCCTCCACGACAACGGGGAGATCGGGGCCTGTATCGCCAGCGGCTCCTTCCGCACCATGGGGATGATCGTGGTGCCCTGCTCCATGAAGACGGCGGCGGGCATCTGCTCCGGCTACAGCGACAACCTCCTCCTCCGGGCGGCGGACGTGTGCATGAAGGAGCGGCGCAAGCTGGTGCTGGTGGCGAGGGAGTCTCCGCTGAGCACCATCCACCTGCGCAACCTCTGCGAGCTGAGCCGGATGGGTGCGGTCATTCTCCCTCCCATGCTGACCTATTACAATCACCCCACCAGCCTGGCCGACTGCACCCGCCACACCGTCAGCCGCATCCTGGCCCAGTTCGGGCTGGACGAGGACAGCTACGAGTGGGGCGGGATGGAGTGACCCCAAAAATCAATTCTGACATCTCCAGCCTCCTCCAGCCCCCGGGCCATGCGGCCCAGGGGTATTTTTTCGGACGTGTGGCGTGACTCTGTTTTTGAAAAGAATTGACAGAAGGGGATATCAAGGGTAAAATAAAAGCACAGGTGTTTACCTGAATTTTCCGGAAAGGGTGAAGGTATATGAGACAAGGTAAAAGAATGACTGCGCTTTTCCTGTCCCTGGCCCTCCTGCTGACGATGCTTCCCGGCGCTGCCTGGGCAGCGGAGACGGAGGAGCTGCCGGAGGAGGCCGCCGTGACGGAGGAAGCGACAACAGAAACGGACGAGGCTCAGGAGACGTCTCCTGAATCCTCTGTCTCTCCGGAGACAGAGGATGATGAGGCTTCCGAGACGGAGGCGGAGGCGGCAGACGAACCGGCTGCCGTGTCCGAGGAGGACATTTCCACGGCCAGCGAAATCGTAGACAGCGGCAAGTGCGGGAACAATGCAACCTACACCCTGACCTCGGATGGCACTCTGACCATTTCCGGCACCGGGGCGCTCAATAGTAGCGCCTATAGCGCCTTCTCTTATAATGACAACATCGTGACAGTCATCATAGAGGATGGAATCACTTCTATCTACAATAGTACATTTATTTCCTGCGAAAACCTGGCCAGCGTAACCATCCCGGACAGCGTTACCTCCATCGGCAGCTATGCGTTTGCCGACTGTGATAGCCTGTCCAGCGTGGCCATCGGCAATGGTGTTACTTCCATCGGAGGAAGTGCATTCCAAAGCTGCAATAGCCTGACCAGTGTGACCATCCCGGACAGCGTCACCTCCATCGGCAGC
This sequence comes from Clostridiales bacterium, assembly GCA_021205725.1. Taxonomy (GTDB): domain Bacteria; phylum Bacillota; class Clostridia; order Oscillospirales; family Oscillospiraceae; genus Onthomonas. The sequence continues at coordinate 106 of JAJPWY010000014.1, read as the reverse complement.
GATGCATTCTGGTATTGCAGCGAACTGATCAGCGTGACTATTGGCAGCGGTGTCACCTCCTACAATAAAGTTACGGACATAGGCACGGCAGCCAGCCGTGTCTGTT
>JAJPWY010000029.1 GCA_021205725.1 Clostridiales bacterium | reverse complement strand
GAGGACTATTACATCGCCTGCTCCTCCTTTGAGTGGTTCCCCGCCGTCCCCATCTACCATTCCAGGGACATGAAGCACTGGAGGCTGTACAGCCACGCCATCACCGACCCCGCTGTGGCGAACCTGAGCCGCCTTCCCTCTGCCAAGGGCATCTGGGCCCCCTGCCTGACCTATTGCCAGGAGGATGGGCTGTTCTACCTGGTGTATGGGGTGATGCACTCCATGAACGCCCGGTACTTTGATATTGACAACTTCGTCATCACCGCTCCCGACCCGAAGGGCCCCTGGTCGGAGCCGGTGTACCTCCACTCCGCCGGGTTTGACGCCTCCATGCTCCACGATGCGGACGGGCGGAAGTGGGTGGTCTCCCTGGAGTGGGAGACCCGGACGGGCTACCAGAAGCCCGGCGGCATCTGCCTGGTGGAGTACGACCCGGAAAAGCGGGCCATTGTGGGCTATCCCAAGCGCATCTGGATGGGCGGCACCCGCCGGGGCTGTCTGGAGGCCCCTCACCTGACCCGTCGGGGAGACTACTATTACCTGATGTGCGCCGAGGGCGGCACCGGGTACAACCACTGCGTCACCATGGCCCGGTCAACCTCCATCTGGGGGCCTTACGAGGGCGACCCGGAAAACCCCATCCTCACCGCGGCCCCCGGCGACCCGGACGAGCGGGAGGACACTGACCATCTGAAATCCCACCACTACAACCCTGCCTCCTACCTCCAGAAGTGCGGCCACGGCAGCTATGTGGAGACCAGTCTGGGGGAGACTTATCTGGTGCATCTCTGCGCCCGGCCCTTCCTGCCGGAGCTGCGCTGCACCCTGGGCCGGGAGACCGCCATGCAGAAGATGGTCTGGACGGAGGACGGCTGGCTCCGGCTGGAGGGCGGCGGCAATCTGGCAAAGGAGTTTTGCCCCGGCAGTCTGCTCCCCGACGTGATTCAGCCGCCCCTGCCCGGCCTGGACGATTTCGACAGCCCTCGGCTGGGCATCCAGTACTACGCCCCCCGCATCGACCCCCGGAGCTTCACCGATTTGGAGAGCCGCCCCGGCTGGCTGCGGATGCGGGGGCAGGAGTCCCCCTGCAGCCTGAACCGGGTCAGTTTCCTGGCCCGGAGGCTGACGAGCCTCCACGTCACCGTCACCACCCGGATGGAGTTTTCGCCGGAGGTCTACCAGCACAGCGCCGGGCTGATGCTGTACTATGACAATATGAACTTTCTCTATCTCCGGAAGTATTACTCCCAGACCCTGGGGGGCAGCGCCCTGTCCGTGGTGGCGGTGGAGAACGGCCAAAAGACTGACTGCCCCGACAGCCGCACCCCGGTGCCGGAGGGGCCGGTGTACCTCCGGCTGGTGGTCGACGGCCGGGAGAGCCGCTTCCTGTGGAGCATGGACGGGACAGAGTATCACCCCATCGGCCCGGTGTTTGACACCAGCAAGCTGTCCGATGAGTACAGCCAGTATGGTGAGTTCACCGGCACCTTCGTGGGCCTCGCCGCCGCAGACCGGCTGCTCCACCGAAAGACCGCCGACTTCGACTGCTTCGACTATCAGGAGGCGGACGACTGAATGACAACAGAAAAGCTCCCGTGCAGAATCGAACTCTGCACGGGAGCTGCTTTTTACTTCCGGAAAATCTTCACTTCATAGGGCTGGAGGACAACGTTCCCCTCCACCCTCTCGCCGGTCTCCGCGTCCGTCAGGGGAGCGTGGAGGGTGACGGTCTGAGGGGTGGCGGCGTAGTTGAGGACGAAGAACAGCCGGGTCTCCCCCTTCCTGCGGACGCACAGCTCGCAGTCGGCAGGGAGGGTCAGCAGGTCGCCCCAGGGCTCGGAGACGTTCAGGTAGTCCAAAAAGGCCCGGACGGTGTCCCGGGTGAAGCTGCCGCCAAAATGTAGGACTTTTCCCTTGCCCAGCCGACGTTCGGTCAGGGCGGGCTCCCCGGCGTAGTAGTTGCCGGTGTACCGGGCCAGCACCCGGGTCTCCGGATCGGTGGGGGTGAGAACTTCATTGTAAACTCCGGTGTCCAGCACCCTGCCGTCCCAGTCCATACAGACCGTCCCGTCCGCCGGGCCGACGAAGGTGCCCTCTGCCACAGCAGTCCCGGTGGTCTCCGCCAGCAGGCCGGGCATGGGGGCCATGACGCACTGGCCGGTCCCGTCCTTCTGCCCGGTGCGGGCCCCAATGACGAGAGTTCCTCCCTGCTCCACATAGTCCCGGAGCAGTGCTGCCCGTTTCTCCGTCAAAATCAGGCTGTGGGGGCAGAACAGGACTGGATACCGCAGTAGCTCCGCCGTCTCGGTGCTGTCCAGCAGGTAGAGGATGTCCATGGGGGCGTGGGCCAGCTGGGCGGCGATGAAGATCTCCTCCTCGCTCTGCCAGGTCAGGCGGCGGTGCCAGGCGTCCAGCTCTGCGTCCCAGTCGTTGTCGTAGTCCTTCACTAAGGCGAAGGCGGCCTCATACTCCGCCCCGGCCAGCGCCCGGAGGTTGTGGAGCCGATCCGCAAACGCCTTGATCTCCCGGAGCTTCCGGTTGTCCCGGTTGTCGTAGTCCAGGATGCCGTGCCAGTACATCTCGGTGCCCATGACGGAGGTGCGCCAGCGGAAGAAGCTGATGTAATCCGCCCCGTGAGCCACGCTCTGCATGGCCCAGAGGGTCATCTGCCCCGGCTTGGGGGCGGGAGACTCCATCCGGGTGTTCCACCCCAGGGCCCCGGACTGCTGCTCCATAATGCCGAAATGGGGGCAGACAGAGCGCACCTCGGTCAAATGCTGGCTCCACCGACGGTCGTTCAGGTTGTCTGCGTGGAGGGGATCCTCCTTCATGCAGAAGGCGAAGTTGGGGTAGGAGTCGTAGGTGTACACGTCCAGCGCCTCGTCCATCATCCGGTGGTTGTCCAGATGACCGAACAGGCCGTTGGTGGTGATAAAGTCCCCCGGCTTGCAGTACCGCCGGACGATGCCGCTCTGCATTTTGCAGAAGCGGACGGCGCTGTCGGAGACAAAGCGGATGTAATCCAGCACCTGATGGGGGTTGGTGGAGTTGTGAATGGTGGTGCGGGGGACGTAAATTTCCTCCCACGCCGTATAGGTCTGGTTCCAGAACACCGTGCCCCAGGCCCGGTTCAGCTCGTCCAGTGTGCCGTACTTCTCCCGGAGAAACACCCGGAAGGCGGCGGTGTCGCTCTCGGAGTAGAAGTCCCCCGTCTCGCAGTTGATCTCGTTGTCGATCTGCCAGCCCACCACGCTGGGGTGAGGGGCGTAATGGGAGGCGAAGGCCTCCACGATGCGGGCGGAGAGCCGCTGATAGACCGGGGAGTTGTAGTTGTAGTGCCGCCGCATCCCGTGGCGGTAGGGCACCCCGTCCTGACGGCAGTTGAGTACCTCCGGATACCGCTCGGTGAGCCAGGCGGGAGGCGTGGCGGTGGGGGTGCCGAAGATGACCTTCATCTTCGTCTCCGCCACCACGGCGAGGAAGCGGTCAAAGAAGTCGTAGGTAAATTGGCCCTCCACAGGCTCCACCTTGCTCCAGGCAAACTCCCCGATGCGGATGCAGCGGATGCCTGCCTCCCACATCCGGCGCAGGTCGTCCCGCCACAGGGACTCGTCCCACTGCTCTGGGTAGTAGCAGGTGCCCACGGACAGCGCCTCCCACTGAAAGCTCTGCTGTTTTCTCATCGCTGGCTCTCCCTTCCCAAAAGACGCCCACCGCATCCGGCGGGCTGATTGCGCCGCCCATTATACGGGAATCTGTTTGGGATTGCAATATGAAATTTTCCGTGGAGGGAAGAAAATTTCTGCCCCGAAGGGTGAAAAAAGAATTGCGCCGGGGAAGGGATTGTGGGAAAATGGTGCGGTGAAGAAGAAAAGAACCGCCAGGGAGGTACTCTTATGACCACACAGCAGCTCTGCCGCCACATCATTTGCCTGATTCACGCCCCGATACACGTCTATCGGCCGGACGGCGAATTGGTCACGATCTATGAGGATTACGGGGAGCAGCAGGATTTGTTCCGCAGCGACCCCGCCTTCTGCCGCCATCTACTGGAGCGGGCCCGGGAGGATATGCCGCTGCTCTTTTTGGAGGGGGACTCCGTTCTGTATGGCATTGTGCAGGGAGAGGGCGCTGTGTTCCTGGTGGGGCCGTGTTGCCTGTCTGAGAATGTGACCCAGGCTGGTCAGTTTTTGCAGCGGCGGCACAGGCTGGAGCAGGAGTCGCCCTATCGGGTGAGCCTGGTATCTCTGGAGCTGTTCGCCCATGGGGTGCTGATGCTGGCTGAGACGGTCTCCGGCATCTCGGTGGACATCAATACCCTGGTGCGGATGAGCTTTTGCGACAGCCAGGACGTGGAGCGGATGAACAAATACCTGCACCAGGTGCTCTACGACAATCAGGAGCAGGCCACCCTCCACAACCCCTACCGACAGGAGCTTCGGGAGCAGGGCAGCATCCGCAGCGGAGATATGGAGCTGCTGCTGGAGAGCTTTCAGGAGGTCTATGTGGGCCGGGTGGGGAAAATGTCCGCCGACCCGCTGCGGCAGGCAAAATATCATGCGGCCATTGTGACTGCGCTGGCCGGCCGCTCCGCTATGGCCGCCGGTCTCCAGCCGGAGCTGGCCTATTCCATGACGGACGCCTATATCCAGCAGATCGACGAGGTGCAGAATGGGGCGGAGGCGCTGGCCTATATGCGTCAGGCCGAGATCGACTACTGCAAGCTGGTACACGGCCTCAGCGAGACGGAGACGGAAAAGGAACCTCCCCTGGTGTCCGCCTGCAAGGAGCTCATCATGCAGCAGCTCCACTCCAAGATCGAGGTGCAGAACCTGGCAAAGCAGCTGGGGGTGTCCACAAAGCACCTGTCCGGCACCTTTTCCCGCACCACCGGGCTCAAGCTGAAGGACTACATCATGCAGGAGAAGGTTCACGCCGCCAAAAACCAGCTGATCTACACGGACGACTCCTACGAGCGCATCGCCTACACCTATGCGTTTTCCTCCCAGAGCCATTTTGGGGCGGAGTTCAAAAAGTGGACGGGGATGACGCCGGGGCAGTACCGCAGGCAATATGGGAGAGAGCCGGGATAGACCTGCTAGGCAGGGGTTAAAATGCACAATTTGGCAGCGCTGATTTTGTAAAAACTGTAAAAAATGCGAGTGAAGTCATAATCTTGATACGGCGGCGGAATTTTTGATATATTCCGCCGCCTTTTTCCTATATATTATACGAAATGTTATAAAGAAAAGTGATTTCAAGGAGAATCGTGTCCTGTCGGCCACAGCCGACGGCAAAAAAAGAAGAAAGAGGTGCAAAAAATGGAACAGATCAGAGGCGCTAACCTGGGCAACTGGCTTGTCCTGGAGGAGTGGATGGAAGTCGGTATGTTCGAGGGAACCGGCGCAAAGGACGAGGTCTGGCTGAACCGGCTGATGGACAAGGAGGAGCTGGCCCAGCGGATGAAGGCTCACCGGGACAGCTATGTGACGGAGCAGGACTTCAAGGATTTGAAGGGCCACGGGGTCAACCTGGTGCGTATCCCGGTCCCCTTCTTCGTCTTCGGGGACCGGCCCCCCTTTAACGGCTGCATCGAATACCTGGACCTGGCCTTCCAGTGGGCGGAGAAATACGACATCCAGGTGCTCATCGACCTGCACACCGTTCCGGGCAGTCAGAACGGCTATGACAACGGCGGACTGACCGGCGTGTGCAAGTGGTGCAAGGACCCGGAGGAGGTAGAGTTCGCCCTGACCGTGCTGGAGCGTTTGGCCCGGCGGTATGTGGGCCATCCCGCCCTGTACGGCATCGAGGTACTCAACGAGCCCATCAGCCTGACCGTGTGGCTCTCCTCCCCCTCCGGCCCCATCCGGGGCAAGCCGGTGGACAAGGAGGAGGCAAAGGGCTCCTCCTATGTGCCTATGAAGTTTTTGAAGCCCTTCTACCGGGAGGCATACCGCAGGCTCCGGGCCATCCTGCCGGAGGATAAGACCATCGTGTTCCACGACGGATTCCGGCTCACCGGCTGGAACCGCTTCTTTGACGAGAGCGGGATGAAGAACGTCTGTCTGGACACCCACATCTACATCTTCGCCATGGAGTCCTTCGTCCCCATCCACACGCTCTGGTGCTACCGCATCTATGTGGGCTTCAACAAGTGGAAGCTCTCTCAGGTGGCCAAGCACGTTCCGGTGATGGTGGGCGAATGGTGCATCAGCAACCGCTACGCCGGAGACCGGGCCAAGCAGGGCGACCCCGACGCAGAGGCGGAGGCGAGAAAGCGCTACCGGGAGGTGGCGGCCCTCCAGATGGACGCCTGGTCGGTGAGTGCAGGCTATGTCTACTGGAACTACCAGCCCTGGCGTGACCGCTCCGGCAAGATGGACGAGGACTGGAAGGAGAGCTGGGATCTGGCCCGTTGCTGGAAAAACGGGTGGATGCCCCAGAATCTGGCTGCACCGCTGGAGAATAACGATCAATGAAAGCGGCCCGAAGGATAGGCAAGGGGCTCCTGGCGATATGCCTGCTCCTGCTGCTCCTGTTGGCGGCGTTCTGCCTGCTCCATCCGGACACGACCAAAATGGTCTGGCAGAACCTGACCGCTCCCACCCTGGAGATGGACACCTCCGACTGGACAGGCGGCGTCTCCTACGAGGGACTGCCCTATTCCGACGTGTCTGACAGCGACTATCTGAACCTGTATGTGCCGGATGCGGAGGAGCCTATGCCCCTCATCATCCTGGTACATGGGGGCGGCTTCGTGAGCAACGACTGCGAATCCCGACAGGCCCAGTTCATGTACCGCTATTTCCGGCAGCAGGGCTACGCCTGTGCCTCCGTCAACTACCGTCTTGCCCAGGAAGCCGGTTATCCGGCGGCACTGGAGGACGTGAAGGCGGCCATCCGCTTTCTCCGGGCCAATGCGGAGACCTACGGCTATGACCCGGACTCCTTCGTCATCTGGGGTGAGTCTGCCGGAGGGTATCTTGCCACCATGGCGGCGGTGACAAATGACGGAGAGTTCTCCGGCGTCAGCTTCATCGGAGAGGACGAGCTGGACGAGCCGGTATCCGCCCAGGTGTCCGGACTGATCGACTTCTACGGCTGTATCGATTTCCACCTGGCGTCGTCGGATTTTCAGGCGCTGGGCGTCCCCTCCGTGGTGTTCGATATTGCAAACTATTGGGAGGCTTCGTATCTGAGCGGCACCGAATTTGACGAGGTACACGATTATTGGCTGGGGACAGAGGTAGAGGACTGCTCCGAGGAGGAGCTGGCCCGGTACAGCGCCCGGTACTACATCGAGGAGAACTGGGAGACGGTGCAAAGCCTGAACGTGCTGATCTGGCACGGCACGGCGGACATCACCGTGGCGGAGACCCAATCGGAGCGGCTCTATCAGGCGTTCCTCTCCGGCACCTACCAGCCGGACGGCAGCTGGAGCGAAAGCGAGGCCCGGAGCAACGTGTCACTTCAGACCTTTGAGGGCTACGGCCACGCAGACGACCGGTTCTACACCGACGAATCTCTGGCGAACATCGTCCAATACCTGGATGAGCTCTTTGACTGAGCAGAGCAAACAGACGACAAACGGCGGGAGGCCCGGTCAGCTGCGCCGCCGGTCGTAATACAGCGGTCTGCGTTGTGGGGCTGCCGCTCCACAGGGCGGGCCGAAGAAGCAAAAGCAAGGAGGAAAATTGATGAAAAACTGCAAGGAAAGCCAGGCTATGGCGGGGATTTACCGCTATCATGGCGACGCTTCTGGCGTTCCTGGTCCCGACGACCTACATTGTGAACGCCAACCTGGCGTTTATCAACACCCGGCTGGGCACGTCCTCCACCTCTGTGGTGGACAACAGCGACGGGACCACGGACACCGTTTACTACAAGTCCGAGTTCTCCACGGTGGAGGAGGTCATCTCCGCCAAGGAGGAGCTGGCAGAGCAGCTCTCTGAGGAGGGCAGCGTCCTGCTGAAGAACGAGAACGGCGGCCTGCCCATTGACAAGGACAGCGAGACCGTCACCCTCTGGGGCATGAACTCCCACACCCCCACCCTGGGCGGCATGATCGGCTCCTCCACCTCTCTGAGTGAGGACCAGACCGCCTACGGCATCGAGGAGGCGCTGGCCGCCAAGGGCTTCACCGTGAATCAGGACATGATCGACCTGTATTCCAGCGATGCGGCCATGGCCTACGCCCGCCGGGGCTTCGGCTCCACCGGACACGGCCTGTCTCCGGCCTTCACCGCCACCTATGAAAACCCCTCCGTCTACCCAGTGGGCGAGATTCCTGCCGCTCTGTACTCTGACGACGTGCTGGCCTCCGCCGACGACACCGTGGCCGTGGTGGTCATCTCCCGGGACAGCTCGGAGGCTGCCGACTATGAGGTGGATATGGTCAACGGAACCGAGGGCGACAGCTTTGAGCGGCCCCTGGCCCTGTCCGACTACGAGCGGGGCATGATCGAGCTGGCCAAGGCCCACAGCACCCGGGTGGTCGTCCTCATCAACTCCGACTGCGCCATGGAAATTGACGAGCTGAAGCAGGACGAGGAGATCGACTCCATCCTGTGGGTGGGTCTGCCCGGCGTCTACGGCTTCCTGGGCGTGGCGGACGTGCTCAGCGGTGACGAGAACCCCTCCGGTCACCTCTCCGACACCTACGCCACCAACAGCGCCTCCGCTCCCGCCATGCAGAACTTCGGCGTGTACACCTACACCAACAGCTCCCAGTCTGACGCAGGCGTCCTGACCGCCGACAACAAGGGCGACTGGTATCTGGTGGAGACCGAGGGTATCTATGTGGGCTACAAGTACTATGAGACCCGGTATGAGGACAGCGTACTGGGTCAGGGCAGCGCCGACGCCACCGACGGCTCCAGCACTGGCAACGCCTGGAGCTATGCCGACGAGATGACCTACCCCTTCGGCTACGGCATCTCCTACACCACCTTTGAGCAGACCCTGGACGACGTCTCTCTGGAGATCGGCGGCACCGGAACCGCTACCGTGACCGTGACCAACACGGGCAGCGTGGCCGGCAAGAGCGTGGTCGAGCTGTACGTTCAGGTCCCCTACATCGAGGGCGGCCTGGAGAAGTCCTCCATCCAGCTGATGGGCTTCACCAAGACCGAAACCCTGGAGCCGGAGGAGACGGTCACCGTGACGGTGGAGTTCGACCCCGAGTATATGTGCAGCTATGACGAGACGGCGGTGAAGGCCGACGGCACCACCGGCGCATGGATTCTGGACGCAGGCGACTACTACTTCGCCATCGGCAACGGCGCTCACGAGGCGCTGAACAACGTCCTGGCCAACAAGCTGGGCACCACCGACGGTCTGGTGACCATCACCAGCGATGAGACCATCAACGCCGACAACGCCATCGTCTGGACGCTGGACGCCAGAGACATCGAGACCTATTCTGAGAACGTGGAGAATGCGCTCCAGGATATGAACATCAACTATTTCATCGAGGACGCCGCCGAGTACAGCACCCGCTCCGACTGGACCAAGGGCTGGAGCGCCGTCACCGATCTGACCGCCACCGACGAGATGCTGGTGGGCCTGACCAACAACCTCTATGAGCTGACCGCCAACGGCGACGGCGTGACCTGGGGCGCAGACAACGGCCTGACCCTGATGGATATGCTGGAGTACGACGAGGACGGCAATATCACCGGTGTCGTTGACTTCGACGACGAGCAGTGGGATCTGCTGCTGGACGAGATCACCCTGGACGAGGCCATGCAGTTTATCGAGCAGGCCGGCGACGACTTCGAGCGGATGGACTCCATCGTGCTGCTCACTATCTACGCAAACGACGGCCCTCTGGGCTTCACCTATGACCAGGTGGCCGGTTATTCCGCCCGCTGGAGCAGTAGCCAGTCGGACGAGCCCACCTATGTCTCCTCGGACAGCGAGTACGCCTCCTATTCCATGAACATCATGCCCACCGAGCCGGTGGTGGCCGCTACCTGGAACACCGAGCTGGTGGAGCGGGAAGGCGAGCTGTTCGGCGAGGACGGCCTGTGGACCGATGAGAGCGGCATCTTCGCCCCCGGTCTGAACCTGCACCGCACCCCCTACAACGCCCGGAACCACGAGTACTTCTCTGAGGACTCCATGCTGACCAACCTGATGGGCGTGGCCCTGTGCACCGGCTGCCAGACCAAGGGCCTGATGACCACCTCCAAGCACCTGGCCTTCAACGAGCAGGAGACCAACCGCTCCGGCATCTCCACCTTCCTGACCGAGCAGGCCGCCCGTGAGAACAACCTGCGCGCCTTCCAGGGCGTCATGTCCGGCAACGTGACCGATGGCGTCATGACCGCCTTTAACCGTGCGGGCACGACCTACGCCGGAGCCAAGTACGGCCTGACCACCCAGATTGTCCGGAACGAGTGGGGCTATGACGGCTGGCTCATCTCCGATATGATCAACGGCGCGGACTACATGAACTGGAGAGACATCGTCTTTGCCGGCGGCGGCGCCTGCCTGACCACCTCCGCCTATGAGACCTCCAACATCGGCACCATGTCCGCCTCCAAGAGCCTGATCGCCCAGGATACTGCCTTCCAGGAGCAGATGAAGCTGAATATCAAGTATTTCCTTTACAACTTTGTCCAGAGCAACGCGATCAACGGCCTGACCACCGAGACGGAGATCGTCACCTCGCTGACCTGGTTCCAGGTCGCACTGTACGCCGGCATCGCTGTGACCGCGATCCTGACCCTTGCGGGTGCAGGACTGACGATCAGCAGCCTGCGTAAGTCCGGGAAGCGTTCCGGACAGAATTCCTGAGGGAAGGGGGAACATCATTATGACTCTGTTCAAAAATAAGTCCGGCGGTTTTTATCTCACCATTCTGGCCGCCATCCTGACCATCGTTGCGCTGGTCGCCTACAGCAACGTGATGTACACCTATTCGACAATCACCGTCCTGCTGGTCATCGCCCTGGCGCTGGAGCTGCTGCCCCTGCTGTGGAACAACGAGGTCCTGACCGGAGCCGCCCCGGTGCTCAATGCCGCCCTGCTGGCCTCCGCCGGTATGTGGAGTGCTTCGGTCATGGTCAACCAAATCGCCTATGTCATCTCCGGCCTGGACGAGGTCAGCACCATCGTCTCCTACATCGTCTATGCCGCCGTCACCATTGTGGGTATTCTCCTGAATATCGCCGCCGCTTTCCTGAAATGGGAAAAGTGAGCGGATAGTCAACTCTATCTCCCTAAGCGCATCCCTGGGCCGCTGTGCGGCTCAGGGATGCTGAGCGTTCTGTGGTGTTTTGCGCTGCTCATTTTTACCTCCGGATCCTGCCTCAAACATTTTTTCGGTCAAGCCCGTTTTGGACTTGACTTTTTTATTTGCAGGCCTGTTCCTGAACCTTTGCCGGAGGTAAATCTGCTGTCATGGGCTACTGGTTCCTATCATAAGGCGCTCTAATGCTCTTTGTTGAAAATAGAATCGAACCCCGGCACATAAACGCCGGGGTTCGCAGGAGCTTGTGGGCAGCAGGCTGTCCACGAGCGGAGAAGATAGGTATCGGGGTATTGTCTGCTGCGCTCCTGTCCAGGGAAGCCTGTGACCGGAAAGCATGGCTATCTCAGTCCGGGGTGTCAATTTTGTGCCCCATCTGGCGGGAGATTTCCTGCGCCGTTTTGCGGAGCTCGGGGAGGAAATCCTCCTTCTGGTTCTCGATCTTCTGGGCCAGGGCGACGACGCCGATGGCCCCCACCGGCTCCTCCTTGTAGTCGAAGATGGGGCAGGCGACGCTTCCGAAGCCCTGGAAGCGGTCGTCGATGTCCGTCCCGTACCCGTTGTGACGCACCTCGTTGAGCACCAGCCGACATTCGTCCGCGCTCAGGATGGAGTGGGCGGAGTATTTCTTGTAGGTATAGTCCCGGATCATCGCCTCCCGTTTTTCCTCCGGAAGGTAGGCCAGGATGGCCCGCCCCATGGCGGTGGCGTAGGCGGGGGCGTTGCTGCCCACCCTGGCGGTCACCTGGAGGTCGTAGGGGGACTCCTCCTTGCAGATGGTGACCACGCGCCCGCTGTTCAGGGTACCCATATGGATCGTCTGCCTGCAGGTATAGGCCAGCTTCTGCAACAGCGGACGGGCCACGGTGACCAGATCCTGGCGCATCTCCACCAGCATCCCGTAGTAAAAGAACTTGTAGCCCAGGCTGTATTGAGGCCCATCCAGTTTTTCCACGTATCCGGCCTTCTCCAGGGTGAACAGGATGCGGAACAGGCTGGACTTGTCCTGTCCGGTCTGACGGTGAATCTCGGCCAGAGAAAGGCTTTTGTAGTGGCTCAGGGTATCCAGTACGGAAAGCGCATTGCTGACGGTGCTCAGCAGATAAGGGCTTTTTTCCATGCGCTTCGTGCTCCCTCTTGTATTTGGTTCATAGTATACAATAATATTTTAATATGCGCAATACCAGTGAC
>JAJPWY010000055.1 GCA_021205725.1 Clostridiales bacterium | reverse complement strand
ATCAATCCAATAATGCTTAGCCATAAATGTTACAAAAACGCTTGACCAGAACAAGTGCTACTTTAATATCTGAAAGCCTATCAGCCTTGTATTTGATTTTGGTAGCCGCTACCGAAATTATTGTAGGCCGCCTTGCATTCACAAGTCAGCTCCTTTGATGGCCTAGACCCGGTGAACACGCTTACAAGCAATCCCATCCATCACAGTCGATGGCCTCTACATACGGTCGATTTTCCATTTCGCTGCTTTCAGCGTTTTTGTTTTGATTGGTGTGATTTTCCCTATAACAGCGTAGGCAGGACGCAAAACAGAGAATCGCTGGACAGAGAATCAAGTGCAGTCAACAACTTAAAATTTCGCTAAGTGGTGAGTCCTTGCTATAATCGGTTCGTAAAATGGCATCCCCGTTTCCATATGAAACGGGTTTCAAGTTACGAAAACCATAACTTGAAACCTATGCTTGACAATTCTGCATCTGGCGGTAGTAAATTCTGAAAAAAGAGGATTTACTACCGCCTTTACATTTACTCGCCGTTCCTTTTAATCGGCATAGACCAACTCCGCCAGAACAACCTCCTCTTCCCTGGCCTTGATGCTGTTCATGCGACTCACCCATTCCATCTGATCGGCGCTTTTCAGGGCGGCAGTCACGCCCTCCTGTTCAGCCATAGCTGGGATCATGACCTCCAGCCGATGATGGCAGGCTTCGTCGATCTCCGCCAGGTGGGGGAACAGCCTCTCCGTCAGCACAAGGTCACTGTACTGAATGGGGCGGTGCTCCTGGAGAAATGTCCGGCGCATCCTGCCGTATTTTCCGATGTGGTAGTGTGTGGTGTCAGAAAGTGCGATGTTGGGGAGGTAATAGTCCCCGCATTTTGTGTAAGTGATGTCCATTTGAGACTCCCTTCTGTGATGGATTTGTTTGCAGCTACGGTGATTCTGGGATTATCACCCCCAATCTTCATAACTGCTACCGATTCACCACAAACGAGCCGCAGTCATGATGTATTTTCGGGCAGCATGGTAAGTTGCCCTTTATAAAATACATCGTGGTGATTGCGATTGGCAACTGGGAACGATTTTCAAACGCAACAGAAAGAACCACTATATCCCCGTAAGTACAGCATGCCTGGATTTTAATACCTAAATTGCGTCGATTTGAGAGACACGAAGCTACTGCGACAGACACGGAAACAAACAAGCTAAGCACAGCAATTATAGTTGTAAGGTTGAGCTGGTCAGTAAACCATGACAGCAATCCAGAATCAGGATTTGACATTTTACCACGCACCTTTCCTTTGTGCTGCTCAAATTGTAGCACAGGAAAAGAAAAAACGAAAGGAGAACGCACCATGACCCCAGGCGAGACCGCAGCAATCGCAATCGCCGCTTTTGGCGTAGGCTTTTCTCTCTGTAATTTGCTTTACAGAGCCTACCTATTTGGAGGACACCGCAATGCTACTCAAAAAAGGAAATGACCCATCCAACGATTCCCGCCATATGTTCGACAATGAGACCGAGGACGAAAGTTATAAGCGGTACAAGCACGCTTGCTACCGAAACCTGATTCTCAAATCGCTGCTGTCGTTTTGCCTCGGTCTTCTCCTGATGTACCTGCTCGAAGGCTGCTAGAGCGTCCTCCCCTTTGGGGGTGAGCCGGTATCTGACCTCTGCGACCATGAGCGGCGCAAAGCAATCGCCGCCGCCAACGCTGCGGGGGCTGTGATGTTCCTCTTTCAACAGCTCCAGCCCGGCCAGATACTCCGCCCGTTCCGTTTCGTCTGGGCTGAGGTCGGCTGCTTCGCAGGCGCCCGCCGCTCTGATCCTGAACAGGACGGCCGCATTTTTCTCACTGATCGACATATGACCACACACCTTTCCCCTGTGCTGCTCAAATTGTAGCACAGGAAAAGAAAAAACGAAAGGAGAACGCACCATGACCGACGCCGAGCTGGACGCCCTGCCGAAGATCCGGCCCAGGGACGCTGTGGCCTATCTCCAGGGGGAGATGGATCTTGTCACCCTCCGCTACCGGGCCCAGCGGGGCCGCTGCCCCTTCTGCACGGCGGAGCGGCGGGGGAACAAGTACACCTACCGCATCAACGGGGCGCTGCTGAAACGGTACAAGGCCGGGGAGTTTCACCCTAACGCCAAGGCCCCCGCCAGATAAGGAGGCCCCATGTACTGGACGAAGAAATCGGTAGACGCCATCTTTCTGGCGCTGCATGACCGCCAGGAGGCGTGCGACTACCTGCTGGCCCAGATCAAGGCGGCGTTCGACTGCGGGCAGCTCACCGCCGGGGACTATCTCATCCTCCGGCAGTACATCCTCCGCATGGCTTACAGCCGCTGCCCCGCTCACAAGGAGACAATCAGCAATCTCTCTGCCCCCGCTGCGGCGGGGCGACGCCACAGGCAGTTCCGACCGGGCTTCCATTCTCCTTCCCCGGTCCGCCGGTGCAGCTCCGGCGGGTGGCAATCGGAGGGCGGGGTTTCCGTACCCGCTCTCCCGGCGTGGCTGGACGCGCCTAAGTTGCCCAGCGGCGGCGGCCTCACAGCACCGCCGCCCCATCTGCCGGTGTCCGGAGGGACGGGGGCTCCCCCTTTCTCCGCCCCGCCCTGGCGGCGCATGAGCCGCCCACCGGCGCCACCCCCAAGCAGCACTCCGCTGGGCCACGGAGGAAAACAATGGCGGCGGCTGCGATGTAAATTGCCCATGATGGGGTTGGGCGAGCGCAAAGGCGCAGCTCAGAGAGGGCCGACGGCGGGCCAGTCCGCCTAATATCAACTGGCTGCGACCGGACAGTAACTCCGGCACCAGAGCCAAACCTGTCACCGTCCTAGGCGGTGTGAGGCCCGGCAGACGCTACAGGAGCGCAACCGGGAGAAGCGCAGACCTTTCGGAAGGCAACCGGCACCGTGCACTGCGCCAGCGGTGACAGCCCGGAGAGACGGGCAAACATACCAAATCCACCCATCCACTACCACATTTTTGAAAGGAGACGCCCATGGATTACGAATCATTTACCCTGACGGTCAGCGCCCGGCTGAATGAGCTGGAGCTGGCGGCCCCGTATCTCAACGAGGAAGGAGCCATCCTGCTGGATATGCTCCGTCTGCTGGACCAGCTGGCCCGGTACGCCACCGACGCCAACGAGCTCCAGGTGATCTGGAAGTCGGCGGAGGGAGAGGACCAATTCTCCCCCATCCTCTGCCGGGAGGGCCTGTCCATCCTGGCGGCCCTGGACACCGTGGCTGAGACGGAGATGCAGACCGCCATCGCCGAACACATTTAACGCCGCCCACCATGGGCGAGAACCAAAAAGGAGAACGTAAAAATGGACAATTATGATACTTACCGCTACGCCGAGGCCGACGTGGAGGTCATCAAGCTGGTCAACGACCACAACCGGGAGACGGAGCAGGCCCGCAACGAGCGGCAGGCCCAGCGGAAGGCCCGGCAGCTCCAGTCCATCCTGTCCCGGCTGCTGGTGACGGCAGTCTTCGGGACGCTGCTGACGCTGTCTGCCAAGGGCTACAACGGCACCCTGGTGACGGTGCTGGCCTCTCTGGGGACTATGGTGAGCGCCGGTCTGCTGGCGCAGGCGATGTGGAGGTGGGCGAAGTGACCGCCCTGGCGCTTCAAAAGCTGGCCCACGACCGGGAGGCACTGATCAAGGGCAAGCCGGACAAGTACGTCTCTGCCATGCAGGACGCCGTCTATCAGGCCCTGGCGGACTTCTGCCGCCAGGACGGGGAGTTTGCCCAGGCGGTGTATCAGGGCGGCAGCTTTGCCGACTGCATGAAGGCGGTGACCAAGGGCATCAAAAACGGCAGTATCTCCGATCTGGATGCCTACCGTCTGGCGGTGCAGTTTTACTTCCCCGGCGCAGACATCCGCTGCCAGATGTCCGTCAACCTCTGTGCCAGCGTGGAGCAGCCGGAGACGGCCACCGACAAGTCCCTGGTGCTGGATCTGTTTGATCTGATGTGAGGCGGCGCTATGACAGATGCGGAGATTTTGAGCAAATTCCGGTGGCACGGCTACCACCTGCCGGAGGACTGCGAGGAGCGGATGGGGGAGCACTTTTTCACCGAGTACGCCTTTGTTCAATCGCCAAAGCAGGGCCTCCGTGAGATTTACTTCACCTGCTGCGGAGAGCGCATGACCTTCCTCCGGGGTACGCCTGCCGAATCCTACCGGGACAACTACCAGCGAGAGCTGGAGACCGCCCGCCATAACGATATGGCGCTCTGCCCCATCTGCGGGGCGACGGTGCTGATCAAGCACCTGGGCCGTCTCCGGGGCGGCGAGGATGGGGATTTTCCCTCCCTCCGGGAGTGCCGCAATGTGGCCCTGCTGGACGCCAGCGAGGGGACGCTGCTGATCTCCGCAGGGCGGCTCTATCGCCGCTGGATTCCGGGAGATTACAGTTTCTCCGGCTGGCCGGGCGAGACGGAGCTGTCCTATCCCTGGCCGGAGGCGGAGACCTGGTTCATCCCCTGGCGGCAGTACGCCGTCAGGCCGGGACAGGTTCGGGCATGGAAAAGGGTAGAGGTCTGGGAGGCACACGCTCTGATCGGATATGACTGGGCGTCAGTCAAGGTCCCCGGGCCGCACCCCTTCCAGCGGGCGTCCGTCATGATGCGGGACCCGGAGGATGGCCAATACACCACCATCGGCACGGAGGCCGTAGCGGAGACCGGTCTGAAATACTGCGCCATCGAACGGTATCTGGCCGGAGACGGCCTGGACTGGGAGGACGGCGTCTATGGCCGGAGCGTGGCGGAGTATCTGCTGGAGTACGCCCGCCATCCTCAGCTGGAGATGCTGACTAAGCTGGGCCACCGGGACGTCATCCACGACCTGCTGGACAACGGCCAGCGGAACGGCGCGCTGCTCAACTGGCGGGCGACCACGCCCCCGGGCTTTTTCCGACTGACCAAGCCGGAGTACAAGAGCTTCCGGGCGGCTGGCGGGACGCTGGCCGAGCTCCAGCAGGTGCGGGAGGCGAAACGGCTGGGCGTATCCGTGGACGTGTATTTTGCGGAAAAGCGGCGTTTGACGGATGGGCTGCGGCGACCGGTGCGGGGGGCCATGCACGACTGCGGGGAGTTGTCCCAGGCCTGCGGCGTGTCCCTGCACACGGCGGTCAGCTACGCCATCCGGCACGGCGGGACGAGCACATGGATGGATTACATTCTCGCCGCCCAGAAGCTGGACTATGACCTCACCCGGGCGGACGTGTCCATGCCCAAAAATCTACGGGAGCGGCACGACGACACCGTTGCGCTGGCAAGAGTCAATGGGGACCGGAAGGCGGTGGAGTATTACCGCAAGCACATCCTGCCCCAGCTCCGCCGGAGGTATGAGTTTACCTATGACGGGCTGCAAATCCTCGCTCCGCTGAACGGCGAGGAGATCATAGCGGAGGGAAGGGCCATGCGGCACTGTGTGGGCGGATACGCCGCCCGGCACCTGGAGGGCCGGGTGGTCATCCTGTTCCTCCGCCGGGAGGAACAGCCGGAGGAACCCTTCGTCACCATCGAGATGAACGGGGACAATCTGGTTCAGGCCAGAGGATACCACAACGACTGGGACGTCAGTACCACGCCCCAGACCAGGCACCCGGAGTTTTTCCGGGTGTGGCTGGACTGGGTGAAGGCGGGCAGCCCCAGGATGCAGGACGGCACGCCCGTCCTGCCCAGGAGATTGGAGGTGCAGAGCGCATGAGCGAGCAAAAGGCAGAGCTTCGCCCCATCGGAACGATCACGGCGGAGATCCTGATTTACAAGAGTCAGGCCGGGAACGCCATCCTGGAGATTGGGAAGCGGCTCATCGAGGCCAAGGATCAGATGGAGCACGGCGAATGGCTCCCGTGGCTGAAAACAGTAGATTTTTCGGAGCGTGCCGCCCAGCGATTTATGAAGCTGGCAAGAGAATATTCAAATCCGACACTGGTGTCGGATTTGGGTGCCACAAAAGCCCTGATATTATTAGCCTTGCCGGAGGAGGAGCGGGAGACGTTTGCCGAGGAGACGGACGCGCCCCACATCTCCGCCGACGAGCTGCGGGCCGCTGTCCAGGCCAAAACCGAGGCGGAGAACCAGGCCCGGGGCTGGGAGCTGAAATATCAGCAGGCCCAGCGGCGGAAAGAGGATGCAGACGTGGAGCTGGCCAGCCTGCGGGAGGCCTTGAAAAAAGAGCAGAGCCGCCCCCAGGAGGTAGCCGTCCAGACGGTGGACGCCAGCGCCGAGCAGATCGCCAAGGCCGAGCGCAAGGGCAAACGGGCGGGCAAGCAGGAGGCGAAGGCCGCCCTGCAGGAGAAAATCACACAGGCCGAGAGCAGGGCGACCGAGGCGGAAAAGGCCGCCCAGTCCGCCCGGGACGCTCTGGCGGAGACGGAGAAACGGCTGGCCGCCCAGGGCGCAGACCGGGCCCTGGTAGAGCTCAACCTGGAGCTCCGGCGGCTCCAGGAGACGAAGAACAGCATTATGGAGCATCTGTCCCGGCTGGACGACATGACCCGGCAGCGGACAAAGGCCGCCCTGAAACAGGTGCTGACTCAGATGCTGGAGGGGCTGTGATGGACGTGGACCGCTGTGTGGTGTGCGGCGCACCCGTCCCGGAGGGGCGGATGGTGTGCTGGCAATGCGAGCACCGGAACAAGGAGGAAAACAAGGAGGATTCGGATGGACGAGAACAAAAAGCCACGCCTCTGTGAGCTGCTGGGCGTAGAGGTGGGAGAGAAGTGGATGGTGGAAAGTCATCCTATCGTATTCTGCATCGCCCCGGACGGGGAGCTTATGCGCCACACCCATGATGATACATGGGTCGACGCCTACGCCTCGGCCTGGATGATACTCTCCGTCCTCAACGGCAAGTCCAAAATCACCCGCCGCTCCCGCTGGACGGAGACGGACATGGCGCACGCAAAGGCGCTGCTGACATTGTTCCCGGACGCCACGGCCGTAGAGAAGGTGGGGCCTTACTACATCAAAATCATCGAGGCGATCTCTGGTGTCGTTGTTTGTATCCGGGCAGAGCTGTTTCCCGGCTTGGCGTCCGGTGAGTATGTCAGATTGGACGAGATACTGGAGGCCGCCCCATGACCGGGCAGCTGGCCCTCCCAGGAGGGAGGTGGGATTTGCCATGGAAGATATGCAGCGCATTTGTACCATCCTCTGCGCGGCCCTCCAGGAGACGGACGTTTATAATCACAATCTGCTGTACCTGGACATCCGGGCGACCAAAGACGGGCGGCAGATCGTGACGGTATTCCTGGCCGGCGGCAATCAGTACAGGATCGACGTCACCGGGGACAGCGGGACGGCCATGATACGGCACATCGTGGGCCGCCTGTGCCCCTGACCCACACCGGAGAAAGGAGAAACCCAATGAGCAGACAACCTAACGTCACCATCCGGGTGAACCGGACGGACGGATACACTACCATCAGCACCTACCACCTGCGGGACAAACGGCTGAGCCTCAAGGCCAAGGGTCTGTTGTCCTCTCTGCTGGCCACCCCGCCGGGGTGGTCGGCATCGGTGGCGGGGTTTGCGGCCACCTGCAAGGACGGCAAGGCCGGGATCAATACGGCCATGAAAGAGCTGGAGGAGGCAGGCTATGTCACCCGGCTCCGCCGTCAGGACGAGCATGGCCGTTTTACGGGCATGGAGTACACCGTCAACGAGTTGCCCCAGACGGAGGCTCCAACGCCACAGGAGACAGCTGATCAGGAACCATTTGCCGAAAATCGGCAAATGGACGAGTCCAACCAACCATTTACCGATTTTCCGTCAACGGAAAAACCATTAATGGAAAAACCGTCGACGGAAAAACCATTAACGGAAAATCAGCCACAATATAATAATATAATCAATCTAACAAATAAAGAATCTACCCCCAAACCCCCGGAGGGGGTGGAGAGCGAGGCGGGGTTCGCCCAATTCTGGGCAGCATATCCCCGGAAAACGGCCAAGGCCAGGGCGAACCGGGCCTGGCGGCGGCTGAAGGTGGACGAGACCACCCTTGACGTCATTCTCGCCGCCCTGGAGCGGGACAAGCAGAGCGACCAGTGGCAGCGGGACGGGGGGCAGTACATCCCATATCCCGCCACCTGGCTCCACGATCGGCGATGGGAGGACGCTGACACCGGGGCCGCTGCCCCGGCACCCACCCGGCCGCCGGAGCGGGAGGTGGAGCTGTGGTAGACGGCTATGACATCCCGGTGGAACAGTCCATCCTGGGCTGCGCCCTCATCGACGGCAAGACGGTGCCCCGTATCCTGTCCGAGGTAGGCCCGGAGGACTTCTCCGATCAAAACCGGCCCTGGGCGCTGGCGATCCTGACTCTGTTCCGGGCCGGGGAGACGGTGGATCCGCTGACCGTTGTCGCTGAGGTCTCCCGGACACAGACCGGCCAGGACAAGGGGCAGCTCCGGCAGTACGCCATGGAGCTGATGGAGGTCACGCCCACCACCGCCAATCTGGGGGTGTACCTGGGCCTGCTGGAGTCCGCCACACGGCTGCGCAAGCTCCACGCCGCTGCCCGGGCCATCCTGGACAGCCCGGACGAGTCCGGCATGGCCGACCTGGTAGACGGCATGGTGGCGGTGCTGGGCGACCACCGCCGGGAGGACGTGGAGGACATGGACACCGGCTGGGACAGATTTGTCTTACGGCACAATACCCCGGTGGCTCCGGACTTTGTCCCCACCAGCCTCCCCAAGCTGGACGACCGGGTGCACATCAAGGCGGGACAGTTTGTTATCCTGGGCGGCTACCCCTCCGACGGCAAGACGGCGCTGGCGTTGCAGATGGCCCTGGAAATGGGCAAGGCCCATCGGGTGGGTTTTTTCTCCCTGGAGACGGACAACGACACCCTGATGGATCGGATAGCTGCCAACACCACCGGTCTGAGCTACTCCGCCATCCTGTCCAACCGACTCAGGGGCCCGGAGTGGGCCATTGTAGCCAATGCCGCAGAGTCCACCCGGGTTCGGAATGTTGACCGCATCCGGGCCAGCGGCTACAGCGTGACGGACATCCGGGGACGCACCCGGGCCAAGGGCTATCAAGTGATCTTTATCGACTACCTCCAGCTCCTGCGGGGAGACAATAGCCGGGCCTCCCGGTATGACCAGATCACTCAGATCAGCATGGATCTCCACAATCTGGCCCAGCAGGAGGATGTGGTGGTCATCGCCCTCTCCCAGCTCACCCGGCCTGCCCCCAACAAATCGGGGGAGATCCCGCCGCCGTCCATGCACAGCCTACGGGAGTCCGGCCAGATCGAGCAGGATGCGGACGTGATTCTGCTGCTCTCTGAGAGCAAGCTCTCCGAGATGGAGCGGGTGCGTGGGGCCAGGATACCGGACGGGGCGGAGCTCCGGCTGCTCCAGGTGGCAAAAAACAAAAACGGCAAGCGCAACGGAGGCATCCACCTCCTGCTCTACGGTGACACACAGCGGTTTACACAGCTCCGGCTGCCCTCCGCACCGCCTACCGTGAGCCGGGAGGAGGAGCCGGAGCAGACAAAGATGGGAGGAACCTAATGGCAAAACAGCTCAAAACAATCACGGCGGGCCGTCTGGTGACGGCCTGCCTGTACACCGTCCCGAGATATTCCCTACGGGACAGCCAATGGCAACGGGCGGAGAAGCGGAAGATCTCCACCGCAGGCCGGGCGGCCATCAACAACCGCACCAGCGCCCAGACCTTCGAGGGGCTGGTGTTCTGCAATTTCGGTCACGGCGATCTGTATGTCACCCTGACCTACCGGGAGGATCGGCTGCCCTCTGTCCGGCGGGAGGTGCTCCGGGACTTCCGCCGGTTCCGGCGGCGACTGCTGGAGGGCGGCTGGCCCACGCCTATCCGCTATATCTACGTCCCGGAGCACGAGCACGGGGACAAGCGCTGGCACATCCACTGTATCCTGTCCGGCAGCGGTCAGAGCCTGAGCCTGATGCGCTACGACATCAGCCAGGCGTGGGAAATGGGAGCGGTACAGATAGAGCCCCTCTCCGGCAGCGTGGAGGAAATTATGGAGCTGAGCCGTTATCTCACCAAGGAGCGGCCGGAGGTGGGCGACCGGGGATTCATCCCGTCCAAGGGCCTCCGCCGCCCGGAGATCGACAGCCGCCGGGTGTCCGACGGGACGCTGCTGGACGCTCCCGCCTCCTGCTACGTGCTGGACTCCAGCGAGTGGCGCAACAGCTTCGGGGAGTACAAGCTGCTCAAATATCTCCTTCCGGCCTGAAACCTTTTTGCGGCAAAAATCGAACATCTCTTTTTTATTTGGTCTCGAAATAGTGTATAACTTTCAAAAAACAGAAACAAAAGGATTGATTCTCATGGATGAGCGTGATATAATAAGGGCAGCAAAGAAAGACCGGGCCCGCTGCCCATACTGTGGCAAGCTGCTCCCCGGCCGATACCCCAACGGCGTCCACGGTGCGCTGCTGATCTGTCGTAACAGCAGGTGCCCCAGCGGAGGCCGGGAAATACAAATCGATATTCCAGCGGCCCAGCGGCTCCCGCAGTCCAGCGCCCATTGACCAATACACGGATTTTCTGTGTGCGGTCGATGGGCGCTTTTGTTTTGCCGATGTGCCTGGAGGTGATAGCCCATGACTCGGCCCGACCACCTGACGCCGGAGGCGCTCCGCCGCTGGATCCCCGCCCTGGCGGCGGAGGGGAAGCTGTACCGGTTTTATAAGTCCCCGGAGTTCCGGCAGCTCCGGGCGGACGTCCTCCGGGCGGCCCACTGGGAGTGCGAGGACTGCCGGGCGAGAAGCCCCAGCGCCATCCGTCCCGCCGTCACCGTCCACCACGACCGACCCGTCCGACAATATCCGGAGCTGGCCCTGAGCTGGTACTGGGTGGACGAGCACGGGCAGAAACACAAGCAGCTCTGGGCCCTGTGCGAGGACTGCCACAATCGCCGCCACGACCGCTTTGGCTACGGCAACGGCAAGCCTCCGGAGCCGCCGCTCACCCCGGAGCGGTGGTGACCCCCCACCCCCTATTCGGGTCAAAAATTGGGGGCCGAGGCAACGGGTGGGGGTTCTCGTTTTCCGGGACGGCCCCAACTCCCGAAAAAATTCCCCGTCCCCCCTGGGGGGATATAGGGGGGTAAAGAAGTTGGCCCCCCGAAACGGGGCGGCACGAAAGCGAAAATTCGCCTGGACAAACCGGTGAAAATCGGGGCAGAAGGGAGGCCAGAAAAATGGCGGTGACGAGGAAACAAATCCGGGAGAACCTCCTCCGGCAGCTGGAGGACAAGGGGCTGACGGATGAGATCTATCGCAGCCAGGTGGAGCAGTACATGTTTTTCCACGCCAGGCTCTGCGACCTGAACAAGATGGCCGTCGGCAAGGACGAGAACGGAGACAAAACCATCGACCTGGACATCATCCGGGAGGCCCGCCAGGTGTCAAAATCCATGCGGGAGATTCTGGCCTTTCTCGGCCTGAAGCCGCCCGGAGAGGGAGGTGGCGGCGGTGGCCTCCCGCCCCTCTGAGTTCGGCCCCTATCTCGGCCCGTACATCCGGGCCATCCAGTCCGGGGAGCTGCGCCACTGCGCCGACCAGGATCGGCTGCTGGAAAACGTCCTGCTCCCGGTGCTGGCCCGGCCGGACGTGTACGTGGACGATGCGAAAATCGCCGCCGGGCTGGAGCTGCAAAAGTATTTCCCCTTTGAGCTGCTGCCCTGGGAGGTGTTCCTGTTCGCCGTGATCGTGGGCATCCGCTTCCGGGACACCGGGCGGATTTACTTCACGGACGTTCGGATCATCCTGGGCCGGGGCAGCGGGAAGAACGGCTTTATCGACTTCCTGGCGTTTTACTTTCTCTCTCCGGCCCACGGTATCCAGGGCTATGACGTTGACCTCCTGGCCAACTCGGAAAACCAGGTGAAGACCAGCTTCATGGACGTGCACGACCTGATCTGCAACCCGTCAGACCCGGCCCTGGCTCCCGTCCTCCAGGCCCATTTCTCCGCCACCCTGACGGCGGTGACGGGAAAGGCCACCCGCTCCACCCTGCGCTACAACACCAGCTCCAAGCGGGGCAAGGACTCCAAGCGCACCGGCTGCATCATCCTGGACGAGATACACGAATACCTGGATTTTACCAACATCAACACCCTGAAAAGCGGCCTGGGCAAGCGGCGGGACGGCCGGTGCATCTCCATCTCCACCTTTGGCCACGTCCGGGGGGCGGTGTTCGACCGGCAGATGGACCAGAATCAGGACATCCTGGCCCAGTATAACCCCCGGAACCGGACGTTTCCCTTTATCTGCCGCATCGAGGCGGAGGAGGAGTGGAAAGACCCAGCCTGCTGGGTGAAGTCCATCCCCTCCCTGCCCTGGTTCCCCACCCTCCGGGAGACCATCGAGAAGTCCAATGGTATGAAGTCAAGTAGGAAATTGAAGAAAAAATTGATTGAAA
>JAJPWY010000050.1:3282-13019 GCA_021205725.1 Clostridiales bacterium | reverse complement strand
CAATCCAATAATGCTTAGCCATAAATGTTACAAAAACGCTTGACCAGAACACGGCAAATTTTGCGAGTTCCCGCTGAGTGGTCTTTGCTGACCATGTCGGCTCAGGTCTCCAACTGCGCTTGACCCGGCGGCCCCGCCCGTTGCTGACGGAGACTTTGTAAATGATCTCCCCCGCTTTGTTGACGGTCTTTTCAATCGTTGCCATAGACTTCTCCTTTCTGTATTGTTTAGATTCACTTTCTTACCTGCAATGATAGCATAGCACTATTTACATCAATAAACTATTGGCATAATGGCCATATTTACCTCAATAGTTTTGTACAAATTTACTATTTACCTCAATAGTAAAGCATGATACAATAGCAGCATACTGAAAGGGATGCAGATTTGTTGCAGTCCCCAGAATGGAGTGATATTATGGCAGTATCCAAAAAACAGCAGGCCGCCGTCAACAAGTATGTCAAGGCGAACTATGACCGGATAAACTATACTATTCCTAAAGGAAAGAAAGCCGTTATACAGGATGCGGCTACTGAATCAGGCGAAAGCGTGAACCATTATATTGATGTTGCGGTAGACAGTCGGCTTGAGCAACGGCTCAGACGGCAGTTAAAAGAACTTGGCTTTGAGCTTCACAAGTCGAGACGGAGAAAGCCGGTGAGCCTGGAAGAACGTGAAGAATACAAGGATTATGTTCCGTCAGATATGGGCGGCTGGCAGATTACTGATAACACGGGCGCAATTATCGAGGGGAGAAACTTTGAATTGACAATTACAGATGTTGCGTCGTGGATAAAATATATCAGCCAAAATAACTACGGGAAGTAATTGTTAGTCATATGGGGAGCGGATTATACATCTGGCTCCCCATTTTTCTGTTGAGAAAAACATTTTAATTATGCAAGCTGTCCTGTTCTATGCGCACACAGGAGCCGTTACCCCTCCCCCCGCTTTGGCTTTGCGGGTGCTGCGCCCTCCAGCTTTCTGAACAGGAACATTGCAGACATTTCAACATAATTGTCAATCTGCTGGATAAAGGCGGCTAGCTGTTTCTCTGTGAAATAACAGCGGGTTCCGGATGGAGCAACAAAAGCAAAGAGGGGTTTGCGGTACTGCCGCCCCTTTTCATCCGTCATGATCGGCTGCTGTTCTGTGATGTCCTCAATGAGATAGCCGTGAAGTGTGAGTAGGTTTTCAATGAGTTCTCTTTTGGTGAATTTGTTCTCTGTGGTAGCGGAGACGATGTCTTTTCCGGTCATGAAATCGTCTTGACACATGAGCCATTGAACACGAACACGGTCAAGCAGAGAATCGCTGCTCAATTCAGAAATCTGCTTTGCCATGTCCAGCGTCAGGTTTGCTTTTCCGTTGATGATCTTGGAAATCTGCTGTTGCGTATAATTCAGACGTTCGGCAAGCTGTTTCCCGGTCATGTTGTTGGCAGTTAGCCATTGATTCAACCTTTTTCCGGATTCAGGGTTAATTTCGACCCGTTTTCTGCCCATAATCTAGCCCCCAATTAAACAATTAAAATTTTATTAGTTGTTTGATTCGATACAACTTTTATGCTACTATCATATCACAACAGAGCGGACAAGTCAATAGCTGACCGCCGTTGAAATTCATGAAAGGTTGTGATAACCGATGAACGCAAGGCAAGTTGGTGATTATGCGGTGCTGCGGACAATCAACGAGGCTGCAAAAATCACAGGTGCGCCCAGAGATTTTATTCGGAACGGGTGCAAGAACGGGACGATTCCCCATGTGAAGTCAGGACGTACTTACCTGGTGAACGTGCCGCTGTTCCTTGAGCAGTTGAACAAGGATAGCAGGAAGGGAGCGGCGGAAAATGAGTAAAAAAAGAAGGCCCCTCCCCGGTGCTGGCACACCGGGAAAGGGTAGAACGGAGAAGAACACGGGAGCGGATCTTCTCAACACAGATTTTACCACCCCGAACGGCGGCGGTCAAGGTATGCGGGTATCTGATTTTCTGATGCACGGAGAAGAAAACGCAATCCCGGCCCCTGTGCTGGCGTTGCTCTATGGCTATGACCGTGATACCCGCAAGCTGCGAAAAGAGATTGACCATGAGCGGGAGCAGGGGGAGCTGATTCTGGCCTCCGAACACGGCTATTATCTCCCCTCTGATAATCCCACCGTTGCCATTCAGGAAATCAAGCAGTTTGTGCAGCGGCAGGATGCACGGTTGCGGTCAAACAGACGTGCGCTCAAGGGCTGCAAGGCCATTCTCCGGGAGCATGAGCGGCAGGAGGTTCCGGGACAGGTTGGCCCGATGGAAGGCGGTGGAGAGGATGTCTGACACACTATACACGGTGATTGTTGCGGATGTGGACAACATTCTCGACCTGGCTGACCCCGGAACGGATTCGGCCCGATTCAATGATCTGAATCGGGAGGAAGCCGAAAACGTTCTCCGTCTCAGCCTTTGCAGAGGGTTCACGGCGGTGATCTGGCAGCAGGACAGCACAGAGACGGGAGAGTGACCCCATGCCCCGGAAAAAGGCGGCTGGCAACTGCTCTATACTGCCCTGGTTAAGCGGAAAAGGCGACAACAAAGAAGGGCGGTTTGTTCAGGTGGGGAACAGTCTGCTGCTGTCCAGAGACTTCCAAACGCTGACAGCGGGTGCAAGATGGCTGTATCTGTGTATGACGATGGAGGCGGGAGGCAAGCGGGAGTTTGCTTTCTCCCATTCGGCGGCGAAAAAGTACGGTGTCCCCGGCAGCTCCTTTGACCGTCAGATTCAGGAATTGAAAGAGGCTGGATTTGTGGAGGCTGTGCCGGATGAGGACAGAGCGCAGTTTGCCCCGAACAGGTTCCGGTTCTGCTTTGGCTGGAAAAGGCCAAAAACGTCAAACACGTCTTTTTCCCCGTCTGGAAGTGGATAAAGAGTCCCCCTTTTACAACCCCCCTGCCTGGCTATATATAGTATATGTTCCCCAAAATGGGGAAGGGGTGGGGGAGGAAAAAGCTCACTGGTATCCCCAAAATGGGGAAGGGTTGACCCTGAAAAACGGTTGACCCCTCCCCAAAATGGGGAAGGTTTGGGCCTCCACCCTCCCCAAAATGGGGAGCGGATTTTGACGAAACAGCACTATAAAATATCCGTTTTTGCTGAAAGGGCAAGCAAAAACAGATACCCTCCCCCCGGTAAAGGTGGTGATAGACATGAAACGGCCCTTACATTGGGATACCCCCTCAGAGGTTCGGAAAAGTCTTGCTAAAGTTGCAAATGAGATACGCAATGAGGAGTTGACCCCCGCACAGGGAAACGCTCTTATTTGTGCTGGCAATGCAATCTTGAACGCTTTGCGGACGGATGAACAGAAAAAGCGTATAGATGCGCTCGAACAAAAAATTTCAGAATTGGAGAGTGACAGTCGTGGATAAGTTGACTAGCCTGGAAAGGCGTATGGACAAGGTACGGCCCCCGGAGCCGTTGGTGGATGTCGTTTACACAGACGGACGGCGGGAGCGGATGCACTGGCTCACGGCCTTTGAGGAATGTGTCCGGGACAATGCCGGAGACCTGGTGAAAGATGTCTCCGGCGTGGACGGGGTGAACGTTGATATTTTGCTTGCAATCCTGAATTGCGGAAAGGATATGGATTGACCATGAGAACCAATACACGGAGATATTTTGACCTGGTGAAGTCCCACCGGGAGAAGATGCTGGCCCTTGATGCGGAGTTTGCAAAAGAGCAGGCACGGCTCGACAAGTACAAAGATTCCGTCAATTATGCCGCTGACTGTCAGTTTTTGCAGGAGCAGAAAAGAGGGCGGCTGTTGGGCCTCCGCCAAAAGGTGGATGGAGAAGTCAATGCGATTTGTGATTCTATGCTGGAAACCTATCTCAGCACGGCGATGATCGCCCCCAGTGAGGAACAGCTGCGGTTGCTGTCCACCCTGAAGATGAGGGACAAGCTGACCGCCGATGAGGTTCGGGAGGCGGGAAACGCTTTGCAGAGATGCCCTGCGGCTCTTTCGGTGCTGGATGAGATGGCCCGGAAATCCGGCGTTATGAACGGCGTGGGTCAGTCCCCCGGCATGACCTCCGATTCCGTTCGGGCGGGAGTGGATGCCCTGCGGCGGAACGGGAGCTATTTCATCGATGGGATTGACGAATTGTGGGGAGCCGATGAGAAGTTGCTCCCCATGATGGATGATAAGACCTATAAGCGTTGGTATCTGTCCAGCAAGAACACATTCACTGATGAGGCTACTACCCTGAATCATTTCGGTGCTGTGGGAGACGTGGCGGCGTTCTCTGCGGCGGTCAATGGTGGAGCTGATGGAAAGTAAGGTCATGACCCCGGTTAAGTCGATTCGCGCAAAGTGCCTTGACTGCTGCTGTGGTCAGGCGGTGGAGGTGAGGCAATGTCCCTGCATGGATTGTTCCCTCTGGCCTTACCGTTTGGGCCATAGACCCGGAAAAGTCGAGCTAGGAGGCCATAAAACGGAAAAACTTGATTCAGGGGTGTAAACTTACGTCCGGGAGCTTTGCCCTCAAAACGGGCCTCTAGCTGGCCCAAAAACAGGAAACAGAGGGGAGCGGGTTTGTTGCCCGTCTCCCCTCATCCTTTTATGTTTCTCCGGATTTTTGACCGCAATCGTTTCAACGCATTTTTGGACGGCGTTACCCCTTTTTCGGGGGTAACAAAGGTGTAACATTGGGTTTATAGCACGTCATAATAGCAGCTAACAAAAGATGATAAATGACAGAAGGCGAATTGTGTTTTTCCTTTTGTCACAAGGATAAATGACGACATGTAATAGTAACTAACAATATGAGAAAATAACTTGTATATAACTCGTAATGAGAAGGTTGTGGGTTCGATTCCCACCGTTAGCTTTCCACCTTACCGCCTGAATCATCGCTGATTCGGGCGGTTTTTTTCTGCCCCGGAGCAGAGCCACAAAACCAAACGCCCCCGGAACAGTTCCGGGGGCGTTTGACGGGTCAACAATGACGGAGAGCGTCTCAGCGCTCGCCACGCATTCTGGCGAAGCACTCGCTGCAATAGACAGGACGGTCGCTCTTGGGCTCGAAGGGAACCCGGGCCTCCTTGCCGCAGCTGGCGCAGATGGCAGTGAAGAACTGACGGGGAGCACGAGTGGCGTTCTTGCGGGCGTCACGGCAGCTCTTGCAGCGCTGAGGCTCATTCTGGAAGCCCCGCTCGGCATAGAACTCCTGCTCGCCGGCAGTGAAGACGAACTCCTTGCCGCAATCCTTGCAGATCAAAACCTTATCTTCGTACATAATTGAGATCCTCTCTTCTCAAAAATTGCCCGGTTGGGCGTTATGATATAGATACAGCTGATTACGGCCGAATCTAACGGGGGGATTGCAGCTTCCTTCTGATCCGCTGCACGGCGTTGTCCACCGACTTGACGCTTCGCTCCAGGTGTTGGGCGATCTCCTGATAGGACAGGCCTTGCAGATACAAGGTCAACACCTGTTCCTCCAGAGGGGTGAGCTGCTGGCGATACTGCCGCAATCGTTCCTGAAAGGTCTCCCGGTTCAGCACCAGGGTCTCCGGGTCGTCCTGATAGGACATCCAGACCGGGTCGTCCGGCTCCAGAGGCACCGCCTCGTTTAACGGGGCGTGGGTGGTGCTGGAGGCGTCCCGGATGGCGGTGTACAGCCGGGTGCGGATACACCGCTCTGCGTAAGTACGGAAGGAGGCGTTTCGGCTCTCGTCGTAGCTCCGGATGGCCACCGTCAGCCCCAGCATGCCCTCCTGGATGAGATCCTCCTGGTCGCCGCCCATGAGAAACAGGGGACGGCAGCAGCATCGAACCAGGCGGCTGTATCGATGAACCAGCAGCTCCCCGGCGGCGGCGTCTCCCTCTGTAGCCAGAAGGCACAGCTCCTCGTCGGTGGAAGCGGTTTCAGCCTCAATGAAAACATTACGCATCAAGAACAATCTCCTTGTATATTAAAGCGAAAGCCGCCGGATGTCAAGGTTCTTTTCAGGTTTTTTTCCGTTTTCCGTTAAAACACCGTAAAAAGCCCGCCTATTCCAACGGTTTTCGGGAGAGCCGGGGCAAAAACTAAAAACTGAGCTGCTGACCGGGGTAGGAGATGTGGAGATGGTCGTAGGCGGCCTGAGTGACGCAGCGGCCCCGGGGCGTGCGGGTGAGGAAGCCGTTTTGCAGCAGGTAAGGCTCGTACATGTCCTCCAGGGTGACGGCGTCCTCGTTGATGGTGGCGGCCAGGGTCTCCAGACCCACCGGGCCGCCGCCGTACTGCTCGATAATGGCCCGGAGCATCCGGCGGTCGATCTGGTCCATGCCCAGCTCGTCCACCTCCAGGGCGGTGAGGGCGGCGTCCGCCACCTCCCGGGTGATGACGCCTCCCGACCGCACCTGGGCGAAGTCCCGGACCCGGCGGAGCATCCGGTTGGCGATCCGGGGGGTGCCCCGGGAGCGTTTGGCGATCTCCATGGCTCCGGACTCCTCGATGGGCACGTTGAGCAGCCCGGCAGACCGCCGGACGATGAGACACAGCTCCTCCGGGGTGTACAGCTCCAGCCGGAGATTGACGCCGAACCGATCCCGCAGGGGAGCGGACAGGGAGCCTGCCCGGGTGGTGGCCCCGATGAGGGTGAATTTGGGCAGATCGAGGCGGATGGAGTTGGCGGAGGGCCCCTTGCCGATGATGATGTCGATGGCGTAGTCCTCCATGGCGGGATAGAGGATCTCCTCCACCGCCCGGTTCATCCGGTGGATCTCGTCCACAAAGAGGATGTCGTTCTCCCCCAGGTTGGTGAGCAGAGCGGCCAGATCCCCCGGCTTTTCAATGGCGGGGCCGGAGGTGATGCGAATTTGCACCCCCATCTCGTTGGCGATGATGCCCGCCAGGGTGGTCTTGCCCAGACCCGGGGGGCCGTGGAGGAGGACGTGATCAAGGGGCTCCTCCCGGAGCTTGGCGGCCTGGATAAAGACCTCCAGATTGCTCTTGGCCTTCTGCTGGCCGATATATTCCGACAGTCGCTGGGGCCGGAGGCTCAGCTCCGCCTCGTCCCCGGGGGACAGGGTGGAGGTCACCAGCGGCTCCGGGCGGTATTCGGTATCTGCGTAGTCAATGCTCATGCCCACACCCTCACTTCATCATTTTTTTCAGCGCTTCCTTGATGATCTGCTCCAGGGTCAGCTGCTCCAGGTCGATGCCCCTGAGAGCCTGGCTGATCTCGCTCTGGCTGTAGCCCAGCACCGCCAGGGCTGCGGCGGACTCGCCCCGCTTGTCCTCTCCCAGGGCCAGACCGTTCTCGGGCGGCGTGTACTGCTCCAGAGCCTCTCCCTGCTCCTTGGCCAGCTTGTCCTTCAATTCCAGGACGATCCGCTGGGCGATCCGTTTGCCCACCCCGGGAGCGGCCACCAGAGGCTTGGTGTCCCCGGTGATAATGGAGAGGGCCAGGGAGGAGGGGTTGGAGGCGGAGAGGATGGACAGGGCCGCCTTTGGCCCCACCCCGGAGACGGACAGCAGCAGCCGGAACAGGTTCAGCTCCTCCCGGCTGGCAAAGCCGTACAGGGTCATGTCGTCCTCCTTCACCGACAGATGGGTGTAGAGGGTGGCCCGCTTCCCCTGGGTCAGGGCAGAGAGGGTATAGGCGGAGGTGTTGCAGGCAAAGCCCACCCCGCCGCAGTCGATGACGGCCAGCTTCGGCTCCACATGGGCCACCGTGCCGGAGAGATAGTAGAACATGGAGGTCTCCTTATCTGTCTGAATGGAAAAATACGAAAGGCTTGGGGCGGGTTTGTACCGACTTTCTGCGGATTCGCCGATGGTGCCTAGCTAGTCGAGGGTGCGTGCTGCTCTCCCTCCGTCACGGCTGACGCCGTGCCACCTCCCTCAAGGAGGGAGGCAAGGGTCTGCGCACCCCCTCTTGGCTCCCTTTCTGAGGGAGCTGTCGCCGTTAGGCGACTGAGGGAGAGCAGCAGGCACTGTCGAAACGCTAAAATCTTACGGCGAATCCGCACCGATAAAACCCCTCACCGTGTATCATACTTCTTCGGGTCAAACTCCCGATCCCGGTTGAGCAGGCTGGTGGCAGACCGTCCGTGGCAGATGGCCAGAGCCAGGGCGTCGGCGGCGTCGTCCGGCCGGGGGATGCGCTCCATGCCCAGCAGCCGCTGGGTCATGAGCATGACCTGCTTTTTGTCCGCCTTGCCGTAGCCCGCCACCGCCTGCTTTACCTGCATGGGGGTGTACTCGTAGATGGGAATTCCCAGCTGCTCCGCCGCCAGGAGGATGACCCCCCGGCCGTGAGCCACGGCGATGCCGGTGGTCAGGTTGGTGTTGAAGAACAGCTCCTCCACTGCCATCTCCTCCGGCTGGAGGGTGTGGATCAGCTCCACCATGTCGGCGTAAATCTGGGTCAGTCGTTTGGAGAGAGGCAGTCCCGCCGGGGTGGTGATGACGCCGTAGCGCAGGAGGGTGGACTTCTGCCGCTGGGCTTCGATGGCCCCAAAGCCGATGGTGGCCACCCCGGGGTCGATCCCCAAAATCCGCATACGACTCGCCTCACTCCCAAATCCAGATTCCAGAGGGTATTATAACACATTTGTTCGTGTCTGGCAATCGGTTTGTGGACAAGCGGGGCAGGGGAGAGGGCGCAAAAGGCCCCCGAGCCTTGCGGTTCGGGGGCCTGGTATTGCTCCTTACGGGAAGGAGGGCGGGTGCTTACTTGCAGACGATGTCCACGGCGGTGTAGGAGCTGCCGGTGTAGCTCTTATAGGCCCGGACTGCGTAGTAGTAGTGGACGCCGCTGACAGCGGTGGTGTCGGTGAACTTCACCGTGCTGCCGCTGGAGATGGTGGCGATCCGCTCGAAGGCGCCGCCTGCGGTGCGGCGATAGACGTAGTAGCCCTCTGCGCCGGTGACCTTGTTCCAGCTCAGGGTGACAGACCCGGTGCTGGTGGTCAGGGTCAGCTCAGGCTCGCTCAGCCGCCACAGGCCTACCACGGTGTAGGCGCTCTGGGTGGAGCTGACGAAAGCCCGGACGGAGTAGGTGTAGTCGGTGCCGCTGTTGACGTTCTTGTCCAGATAGGACAGGGTGTCCACGTCACGGATGGTGGCGATCCACTTGTAGCTGCCGTTGGCGGTCTTGCGATAGATCATGTAGCCGTCAGCGCCCTCCACCTTCGTCCAGGTGACCTGGATGCCGGAGGCCTGGTTTGCGGCCTTGGCGGTGGTGGGAGCCACCCAGCGGACTGCTACGCCGCTGGTGTTGTACAGGCTGGTGCGGGTCACGCCGTCGGCGGCGACGCAGGCCACGGTGTAGCGATAGATCTCGCCGGTGGTCACGTCGGTATCCAGATAGCTGGTGTCAGAGGTGACAGTGACCACTTCCCAGGCCGTCCAGGGGCTGGAGGTGGAGATGCGGCGGAGCACCTGATACTGAACTGCGCCGTCCACAGCCTCCCAGGTGACGGTGATGCCGGTCAGACCGTTGGTAGCGCTGACCAGAACGGGCACGTCCAGGGTGCTGTACTGGGCGACGATGGTGCTGTCGCCTGCGGTGGTGTACACCGTCTCAGCGGTGACCTCGTTGCCGTCCTCGTCGCACCAGCCCTCGAAGGTGTAGCCGTCGGCGGGGGTGGCCACGGGCAGCTCGCCGATGGCGCTGTCGTAGGTGACGGTGATGCTCTCCGGGTCAACGGAGCCGTTGCCAGCGTCCAGGGTGAGGGTGTAGCTGTTGGCAGACCACTGGGC
>JAJPWY010000050.1:0-3182 GCA_021205725.1 Clostridiales bacterium | reverse complement strand
AGGGTGTAGCTGTTGGCAGACCACTGGGCATAGAGGTATGCCTTCAGGCCGCCGTTGGCCAGGGTGTCCACATCGTCATAATACTTGCTGAAATCGTAGGAGTCGCCGCCGACGTAGCTGTCGCCGGAGCCGTCCGCCTCGGTGTTCCAGCCAACGAAGGTGTAGCCCTCACGGGTGGGAACCTTGGTCTGGACGGTCACGGTGTCCAGGTTGGCAAAGTTGTTGCTGGGGCCGTCGGTGCCGCCGTTGGCATTGTAGTAAAGGGTGTTGGCCACACGGGAGATTTTCAGGGTGTTCTGGGCCTCTGCGGTGGCGGAGGCGTTGACCACGACGATGTCGCTGCCGTCGGCCAGGGTAGCGGTGACCACCACCTTGTACACGCCGGACTCCCGGACGTTGCCGTTGATGGTCAGGGTGCTGTCGGTGGCGCCCTCAATGGCCTCATCGTCCTTGTACCACTGATAGCTGTAGGTCAGGCCGTCGATGGCGGTGACCTTGGCGGTCAGGTTGAAGGGCTCCAGAGAGGTAGACCAGGACAGGCTCCACTTGTTGCTCTTGTAGCCGGAGGTCAGGGTCACGGAGAAGTCCGCAACAGACCACAGGTAGATCAGCTCATGGTCGTTGGGGTTGGTGACGACGGTGTCGGAGGTGATGGGGGTGTAGGTGCCGTCCTCGTTGACGATGTACCAGCCCTCGCCGGAGAAGCCCTTCAGCGTGGGAGTGGGCAGCTCAGGATAGGCGGCGTCGTAGGTGGCCTCGACGGTGGTGGTCTCCAGGGTTGCGCCGTTGCCGTTGAGGGTGAGGGTGACGGTCACGCCCGTCCAGGCGGGAGTATAGGTGACGTCGCCCAGGACGGTCTCGGCAGGAGCGTTGCCCTCAGCGTCCACCCAGCCTGCAAAGACGTAGTTCGTCTTGGTGGGCGTCTCGCCCTCGTAGGCGGGAGTGGCGGAGCCGTTGGCCAGCTTGGTGCTCTGGAGCACGGTGCCATCCTCATCTGTGTAGGTGACGGTGGCATAGCCGGAGGCGGCCTTCAGAGCCACGGTGGTGGTCTTGTCGGTGAAGGTCAGAGTGGTGAACTCGGAGCAGTTGTCCTCGGAGTACCGGCTGCCGGACTTGTCGTTGTACCAGCCGTAGACGCCCTCCACACCCATTTCGGATGCGGCGATCAGGGTCAGGCCGGAGGTGAGGCTGCTGCTGTTGGTCTTGGTGTAGTAGTAGATGTCGTCGCCTGCGGTGCCTGCGGTGTTGCCGTAGACCTGGCCGCCGCTGATCGTCACCTTTGCCACGCCGTTGCTGCCATAGGCGTAGATGCCGCCGCCGGAGGCAGAGGCGGTGTTACCGGTGATGACGCCGCCGGTGACGTTGACCGTCCGGGCGCTGATGGCGCCGCCGTTCTTGGCGGTGTTGCCGGTGATGGCGCCGCCGCTGACGTTGATGGTCACGCCTGCCACAGAGGTGTAGATGGCGCCGCCGGTGCTGCTGGCGGTGTTACCGGAGATGGTGCCGCCCTTGATGTTCAGGCTGTCGCCGCTCTTGAAGCTGGTCAGGCTGATAGCGCCGCCGGAGGAGCCGCTGCCGCCGGTGATGACGCCGGTGCCCACGGAGTCAGCAATGCTGACGGAGATGGTGAAGGTGTAGGAGGTCACACGGGAGAAGGCCATGACCGTTCCCTCGCTGTTGCCGTCCACGGTGTGGCCGTTCAGGTCGATGGTCAGGTCAAGAGAGGTCTTGGCGGAGCTGCCCCAGCTGAGCTTGACGCACTCCACGGTGTCAGCCACCAGAGTGACGGTCTCGGTCTGGGTGTCGCCCAGGTCGGCCAGGGATTCCTTCACAGCGTCCAGAGCGTCCTGGAAGGTGGCGTAGTACACGCCGGTGCTCTCCACACGGGCGACGCAGTCGCTCCACTTGGCGGTCAGGGTGCTGTCGCCTGCGGTGGTGTAGACGGTCTCAGAGGTGACCAGGTTGCCCTCTGCGTCGTACCAGCCGGCGAAGTAGACGGTGACGTCGGAGGAGACGGGAGTGGGCAGCTCGCCGATGGCGCTGTCATAGGTCACCTCCAGGGTGGTGGGATCGACGGAGTTGCCCTCGCCGGGATCCAGGGTGACGGTGTAGGTGTTGGCCGTCCAGGTGGCGGTATAGGTGGTGTCCGCAGAGACGGTGTCAGCGACCTCGGGCTCCCAACCGGCGAAGGTGTAGCCGGTGCGGGCGGGGGTCTCGCCCTCATAGGCGGGAGTGGCTGCGCCGCTGGCGACACCGGTGGTCACCTGGTCGGCGAACAGCTCCACATTCTCCACGCCGTCGGTGTAGGTGACGGTGTAGCGGGGGAGGGTGAGATAGGCCTTAATCAGGTTGTTGATGTTGCTGGTCAGGTTGCCGGTGTACTCGCCGGTGGAGGTGGAGAGGGACTTCCAGGCGGAGCCGCCCCACTTCAGGGTCAGCACCTGAACCTGGCCGTAGCCCTCGGCATAGTTGAAGTCATACTCCCAGTTGCCTGTCCAGTCGGGCATGTAGTCCGCATAGGTCTTGTTGAAGCTGGTGCTGGTATTAAAGGTATCGGCAGCGCCCGCCTCAAATTCATCGCCGTGCTGGAAGGTGAAGGTGATGTTGATGTAGTAGCCGTCCACGTCGTTGCCGTAGATCTCGCCCACCTCATAGGAGACGGTGTCGGCTCTATAGTCGGACGGGGAGAGGCTGAGCAGCTCTTTGGTGGTGGAGAAGGCGTCCGTACCGATGAAGTACGCTCTGATCTGCATCTTGGCGATGGTGGAAGCGGAGGGCTTCTTGGTGTCAGAGGGCTTGTTGTCGGTGGAGGGCTCCCACTGGGCCACATAGGTCACATCCGCCGTAACGGTGCCGGAGACCTCAGGCTCCCAGCCGGTGAAGTTGTAGTTGGTGCGGGTGGGGGTGCCGTCGAATGCGGGGGTCTCGCCGCCCTCGTTCACGGTGTAGACCTGATCCTCAAAGACGACCTCATCCTCCACGCCGTCGGTATAGGTGACGGTGTAGGTGATGGGCTCCCACTGAGCGGTGTAGGTCACATCGCCGGTGACGGTCTCAGCGACCTCGGGCTCCCAACCGGCGAAGGTGTAGCCGGAGCGGGTGGGGGTCTCGCCCTCATAGGCGGGGGTGGCGGAGCCGTACTCCACCGTGTAGGACTGGTCTGCAAACAGCTCCTCATCGTC
>JAJPWY010000015.1 GCA_021205725.1 Clostridiales bacterium | reverse complement strand
TCACCGGGGATATGCCCACCCCCATCAAATACTACAACCGTACCCTTCGGGCCTCCTATCAGGAGGTGGAGGACATGGCGGCGGAGCGGCTGCTCTCCATGCTGCCGGAGGAGCTGCGTCCCCAGTTCCAGCCCCTGTTGCAGCCCACCGACCCGGAGGTGGAGGCAGTGGTCAAGGCGGCGGACAAGCTCTCCGCCTATCTCAAGTGCGTGGAGGAGCAGAAGGCGGGCAACGACGAGTTCAACCGGGCGGGGGAGCAGACCTACGCCGCCCTGGAGGAGAATCCCCTCCCCGCCCTGCACTATTTTATGGAGCATTACCTCCCCAGCTTCCGGCTGACCCTGGACGAGCTGCAGGGATAGGCACGCACAGGACAAGCCTCCGGCGCTGCCGGCAGATCGGCTGTCGGCTCCGTGCCGTTGCCCTGAATGACGCAGACAGCGAAAAAAGCGGTTGACAAAACGGCACAGGCTGACTATAATACTATCTGTTGAAAACAGAATTTGCGGATGTGCTGGAATTGGTAGACTGGCAAGCTTGAGGTGCTTGTGCTCGAATGGGCGTACGGGTTCGAGTCCCGTCATCCGCACCAGTTCAACACGGTTCGGGCCTTCTCCCCCAGGGGATGAGGCCCGGATTTTTTTCTGCCCTCTTTCCGGCAGCCGAAGGGTAAAATGAGCTCCCGGGACAGAATATCACGCCCCGGGAAGCTCAGACGGTTAAACAGAAAATTAAAAAACGGCGCAGAACGGACAGAGGGCCAGGCCCGGTCGTTTTGCGCCTTTGACGACAAAATAAAATGAAAGGTGTTTTCTAGCCCGGCGTCCGAGAAAGACGCCGGGCCCTTGTCATACCTCCCGCTCCCTGGGCCGCAGGCCGAAGCTGACGGCGATGGCGGTGTCTACCTCCGCCATCCGCTCCTCGTCCAGGTGTCCCATCCGCTCCCGGAGACGGCGCTTATCCAGCGTCCGGATCTGCTCCAGCAGCACCACAGAGTCCCGGGTCAGGCCGCAGTGGGGGTCGATGAGCTCGATATGGGTGGGCAGCTTCGCCTTGTTGAGCTGGGACGTGATGGCCGCTGCGATCACCGTCGGGCTGTGCCGGTTGCCCATGTCGTTTTGAATGATCAGCACCGGCCGGACGCCGCCCTGCTCACTGCCCACCACCGGGCTCAGGTCGGCGTAAAAAATATCTCCTCTTCTGATGTTGGTATCCACGATCTCACACTCCGCCGAATTCAGGCCCGCCGCAGATGCGCCCTCCGGCGCAGCCCTCAAAATGCTCCCGTCACATCCTATGTAACGAGGTACTTCTCATTCTCCCCGGCCGGGGGAAAAATATACCCGTCTCCCGGGCAGGAGACAGTATCTCCTACTTTTTCCCTCCCTTCCAGCATATGCGACGGTTTTCCGGCGGTGCGCAGATGCGCTTTACTCCGCTGAATTATACTTGCATTCCCCTGTGAATGTTGTTATAATATAAATGTATTGTAAAATGAGGCTCAAGGCGACTCTTTGAGCCGGTTTGAAGGAGTATGCTCAATGGATTCTCTTCAGCAACTGGAACAGCAACGCCGCGATCTGCTGGCCAGCGGCAACCCTGCCAAACAGCACGACAAGGGCAAGCTGACCGCCGACGAGCGGCTGAACATTCTGTTTGATACGGATACGTTCGTGGAATACAACGTCTTTCAGAACCGGGGCCGCAGTCCGGAAAAGCCCTGCGCCCGTGACGGCGTGATCGCCGGCTGCGGCAAGATCAACGGC
This sequence comes from Clostridiales bacterium, assembly GCA_021205725.1. Lineage (GTDB taxonomy): Bacteria > Bacillota > Clostridia > Oscillospirales > Oscillospiraceae > Onthomonas. The sequence continues at coordinate 57,160 of JAJPWY010000015.1, read as the reverse complement.
CGCTATGCCTATGCCTACGCCCAGGACTTCACCATCTCCGGCGGCGCACTCTCCGCCTCCAATGCCCGGAAAATCACTGAGGTTCAGAAAATGGCCCTCAAGGCCAAGGTGCCCATCATCGCCCTGATGGACTCTGGCGGCGCCAAAATCCAGGAGGGGATTCAGGCCCTGGCCCAGTACGGCAATATCTTCTATCAGAACACCCAGGCCTCCGGCGTCATCCCCCAGATCACCGCCATTATGGGCCCCTGTGCCGGCGGAGCCAGCTACTCTCCCGCCCTCCAGGACTTCATCTTTTTTGTGGAGAACACCGGCGAGATGTTCGTCACCGGCCCCGCCGTGGTGAAGGAGGTCATCGGTGAGGACATCAGCATGCAGGAGCTGGGCGGCGCAGACGTGCATATGCGGAAAAACGGCGTGGCCCATGTCCGGGCCTCCGACGACCGGGACTGCCTGCTGAAGATCCGCAAGCTGCTCACCTATCTGCCCCAGAACTGCGACCAGCTCCCGGATATCCAGCCCAAGTTCAAGGCTCGCTGGCAGCGGGGCATTGAGAACGTAGTGCCGGAGAACAAGCGGCGCATCTACGACGTGAAGCGGGTCATCGATTATCTGGCGGATACGGAGTCCTTCTATGAGATCGAGCCGGAGTTCGCCGCTAACATCGTGGTGGGCTTTGGCCGGGTGAACGGGGCCACCGTGGGCTTCGTGGCCAACCAGCCCGCCGTCCTCAGCGGCTGCCTGGATGTGAACGCCTCTTGCAAGGCCGCCCGGTTCATCCGCACCTGCGACTGCTACAACATCCCCCTCATCAACCTGGTGGATGTGCCCGGCTTCTTCCCCGGCCGTGACCAGGAGAGCTCTGGCATCATCCGTCACGGGGCCAAAATGCTCTACGCCTACTCCGAGGCCAAGGTGCCCAAGATCACCCTCATCCTCCGGAAGGCCTACGGCGGAGCGTACATCGCCATGTGCTGCAAGGAGCTGGGAGCCGACGTGGTCTGGGCCTGGCCCTATGCGGAGATCGCCGTCATGGGCGCTGAGGGCGCTGTGAAGATCCTGAACAAGCGGGATCTGAAGGCCGCTGGGGACAAGTATCAGGAGGTACTGGACGAGAAGGTTCAGGCCTATAAGGACACCTATCTGAACCCCTACATCGGGGCCAAGCTGGGCTACATCGACGACGTCATCCAGCCTCAGGATACCCGCCGCCTGCTGGAGAAGGTGCTGGACGCCCAGCTCACCTTCCAGTCCGGACAGAAAAAGGTACGTCACGGGAACATTCCTCTGTAAACGAAACAGCATAAAAATTGCATCCCTGCGATGGCCGGTTCACCGGCATCGCAGGGATGCTTTTTGTTGCCTTTTATGATTCTGTCTGCTCTGTCTCGGCGGGCCGCTCCCCGTAGCCGCCGTAATGACGGTAGCTGCCGTAGCTGTAGCCGTAGCCATAACCGTAGCCATAGCCCCCGGGAGAGGAGGTCACGCCGTTGAGGACACAGCCGATCATATGGATGCGGCTCTCGGAGAGCTGCTCTACCGCCTCCAGGATGTCTCCCGTCCTGGCGTAATCCTGCTTGACCACGAAGATAGCGCCGTCCGCCAGGGGCGCCAGCACCGCCGTATCGGTGATCATGCCCACAGGTGCGGTGTCCAGAATGACGTAATCTACCAGGGGCTTGACGCTGCTGAGCAGCTCCCGCATCTGCTGAGAGTCAAGGATCTCTGAGGCGTTGCTGCAGGGCTTTCCGCCGGGGAGGACGTAGAGCCGATGAGCCTTGTCATACTGGAACACCTCGTCCAGCTTGGCCTCCCCGGTGAGCAGCTCATAGACACCCTTACCCGGCTGGAGCTGGAGCATCTCGTGGACGGTGGGGTTGCGCAGGTCGCAGTCCATCAGCAGCACCTTTCTCCCGTCCATTGCCAAGGACATGGCGATGTTGGCAGCCAGGGTGCTCTTGCCCTCTCCCGGAGCGGCGCTGGTGACCAGCAGCACCTTGCTGCCATGATCCCTGGCGTCCCGCTCCACACGGGTACGCAACACCCGGACGGCGTCCAGAAAACTCTGGGAGATATGGGGATTGTAGATGGAGACCATAGCCTGAGCATTGCCCTTGGCCCGCCGTTTCACCGAGATCTGAGGGATGGAGGCCAGACACTCGATATTGAGCCGCTTCTTAAAATCGGACTCTCGCTGGATGGTCTGCCGGGAGATGGTGATGAGAAACAGGATGGCTACCCCCAGGGCAAAACCCAGCAGCCCGCCCTTGATGGCGGTGTTGACATAGTTGACCGTGTTGGTGGGCTGTGTGGGGACGCCGGACTCGTCCAGCAGCTCCAGTTCGGTGACACCCACCACCTGCTCTGCCACCTCGGGGTAATTCTCGATCAGAGACTGAACAATGTCGTAAGCGGTCTGAGGACTGCTGGAGCGAACCTCAATGGTAAACAGGTTGGTGTTGGCCATGACGGAGGCGGTGATGGTGCCGTTCAGGGTGGACACCCCCAGATCCTCCGCCACGATCCGGGCGAGGCTGCCGCTGGTGAGCAGATAGGGGAAGGTGCTCTCTAGCTGACTGGCGGTGGCGGTGTTGTAATAATTACTGGTGGAGTAGGAGCTCTGGCTGCTGGAGGTCACCGTAAAGGTGGCATAGGCCAGATATTGGGGCGTATAGGTCAGATAGGAGCGCAGGGCCAGGCCTCCTGCGCCCAGCGCCGTCAACAGCAGCACCAGCCAGAAATAGTGGCAGAATGCCTTCCAAAGCCCGTCCAGCAGGTGCAGCAGGTCGATGGGCTCGACCTCCTCCTCGGTCTTTTGCGTTCTGGAATATTCACTCATCCTTCGGTCACACCTCCTGTCATTTCTTTTCCTCCTGATTGCCGTAGTAAGCGCCGTAGCCCCGCTTGTACCGGCCGTAGCCATAGCCGTACCCGTAGCCATAATACCCGTAGCTCCACTTTCTGGTGCCGGAGAAGATACGGGTCTTTACATCGTTAAAGACGCAGCCCAGCAGCTTTGCGTGGCTGTTCTCCAGGGTGTCGATGGCGTCGTTGATCTGAGGAGCGTAGGTCATGTTCTGCCGAACCACCAGCAGAGTGACGTCTGCGTACTCTGCCAGCACCTCAGCGTCTGCCATGATCGCCATAGGAGGCGAGTCGATCACCACATAGTCGCTCCGGGAGCGCAGCACCTCGATCAGGCCACGCATGGCGTCCCGGGCCACCAGCTCGGTGGAGTTGGAGCATTTCTTGCTCCCCAGCACCAGGTTGAGGCCGGAGCCCTGATCCTGAAGCACCAGGTCGTCCACCGGGATGTCGCCGGACAGGAAGGCGGACAGCTCCGCAGAGGGCGGGACAGGCTTGGAAAACAGCTTGTGGATGGCGGGACGGCGCAGGTCGCCGTCTACGAGCACCACCCGATCCATCTTCTGGGCCAGGGCCAGGGCGATGTTGGCCGCCACCGTGCTCTTACCCTCGTTCTCCGCAACGCTGGCCACCAGCAGCACCTTGGCTCCCGTCTTTTCCGAGTGGTACATCAGCCGGGTGCGGAGCTTTTTGAAGGTCTCCGAAAACAGAAAGCTGGTGGAGGGCGTGGTGGTGAGCAGCGCCTTCTTGGAGCGCCGGAAGCGGCTTTTCAGGGTCTTGTACTTATTCTCGTGGTAGACCGACATATACAGTCTGGTGTCCAGCTTGTGGGAGACGTCCTTTTCCGTCTTGACGGTGTCCCGTTGGATGGAGAGGGCCGCCAGCAGCAGAGCCATGGCGCCTATGCCCACCCAGAAGGCGTAGAACAGGGTCGTTCTGGTGTTGAGGGAGTTGGAGGGAGAGGTGGGCACTGAGGGCGCCTCCATCTCGTTGAGGACGATGTTCTCCAGGATGTGGCTGGTGACCTGGTCATAGTTGTCCAGGATGCTCCTCAGAACACGGAATGCGCTCTCGGGGCTCTCTGACGTGACCTGGAGGGTCATCAGGTTGGTGCCGGAGATCAGGTTGGCCTCGATGTCCGGCAGATCGTCCACCCCCAGATCGGCCATGACGTATTTCTTCAGCAAGCTGCTGTCCAGCACCTCTGCCAGCGTCTCCGCCGTGGAGCTGGAGACGGACAGGTCGGACACGACGCCGCCGGTGCTGCTCTTGGCGGAGATAATCAGGGTGGCGCTACTGGTATATACCGGCACATAGACCATCTGCAAAAACAGCCAGGCCAGCATCACCGTCGCCAGTCCGGCGGTGAGGATCATCCACCAGTCGTGGAGCAGATCCCGCAGGATGCTGAACAGATCCACCGAGGTGGGCACCTGGAGCGAGGCGGGCTGCTGAGCGGCGGCCTGATGTGCGCTGCCCTGTCGGGAGCTGTGCTGTCTGGAGCTATTTTGCCTGGAATTGTTCTGTCTGGAATTCCCCTGCCTGGAGCTGCCCTGTCGGGCCGTATCCTCCCGGCGGGAACGGCTGGAATTGGTATGTTGCTTCCGTTCTTCTGCCATGGCAGCCTCCTTTACTCCACCACCACCAGGAGCAGCGTTGTCCCCTGGTAGTCGTCGCCCCGATAGGTGAGATAGACCTGATAGACCCCGGCAGTGTCCATATCCGCCGAGCCTCGCACCCGGAGAGCGGAACGCCGAAGGGTGGTGCCGTCGTTACCGGAGGCGGAGGCGGCGCCCTCCGAGAAGGTGTAGCGGACGCTGCCCGCCACGACGCTCTCCACGTAGGAGCGGTAGTCCGGCTCGTCGTCCCCTACCTGGCAGTAGACCAGATAGGTGGAGAGATTGACGTCCGCATCGTTGTAATCCGGGTCGTAGACCTCCAGCTCGGTGGACAGGGAGGCGGTTGCTCCGGCGCTGTTGGTCACAGAGAAGGTGACCTGATAGACCCCGGCCGTGCGGGTGCTAAGGCTGCTGTCCGTGCTGACCCTGACCTTGCTGGTCACATCTCCGTCCAGGCAATCCGTGGCCTGAACCAGCTCATCCAGGTCGATCTCCTCGCCGGTCTGATAGCGGAGGGAGTGGAGCAGGGTGAACTGCGGGGCGGTGTAGTCGCTGTACTGGATCGCACGGGTGGCCTTGGACACATTGCCGTCCGAATCAAAGGCGGCATAGGTCACCAGACGCTTCCCGTCTCCATAGAAATTGGAAATGCTCTCCACCAGGACGGAGGAGGTCACGTCTCCGTCCCGTCCATCCTGGGCGGTCACCCCCTGGAGCAGGGCGTCCTCACCGTCTTCAATGCTCACCGTGAGGATGTCCTCCGGAACGGTGATGACAGGGCCGCCGTCCTGTTCGCTGGTCTTTTGTATCACGTTCACCACCAGAAAGACTGCCGCCACTACAAGGAAGCATCCTGCCCATATCATTCGAAATCGTCTCATATCGGCTCCCATCCCGCCGGCCTTCCCCGGCCATCCAGATCATGTGTCGAAATCATAGACCATCGCCTGCGCACAGAGGAGGATATCCCGCTTTCTGGCATGTACAAATGGCCACATTTTAGGATAACAGCTCCGGGGGGAAATGTCAATTGTAATATTGAAATGCGGGGCGAAATATGGAGAGACGGCCGGTGTGGGGCAGAGCCGAACGCCGACCGGCGCATCTCCTGCCCTGATAGCGAATTAACACGATAAAGTGATGAATTTTTCATATTTCTGTTGACTATAGGAACTTTTCAACTATAATAGTGCATACAGACACGGAAAGGAGCGGTTTATGCCATGAACGAACTGGAAGAGCTGAACTGGAAGCAGGTGTTGCTGCGTCTGGCGGGGATGACGGCGGGCTGCGTGATCTATGCCATGGGGGTGGCCCTGTTCCTCGACCCGCTGACCATTGCGCCCGGGGGACTCTCCGGCATCTCCATCGTGCTGGCGACTCTGCTCCCTCTGGAGACGGGCACGATCCTGCTCATTTTAAACATCCCGTTGCTGATTTTGGGACTGATTGTCTTTGGGCGGGGGTTCCTGCTCAATACGGTGTACGCCACGGTGGTATCCTCCCTGATGATCAACGGCGTGACGGAGCTGGCCCAGGGCTATCCCCTGGTGACAGAGGATCCCCTGCTGGCGGCCATTGCGGGCTGCGCCTGCGTGGGTTGCGGCATGGGGATCGTATACCGCTGCGGCGGCACCACCGGCGGGACGGATATCATCGTCAAGATTCTGCGGACAAAATTCCCCCACATCAAGACCGGGAGCATCACCATGGCCCTGGATGTGGCGGTAATCTGCCTGGTGACGGTGGTCACCAGAGACCTGGAGATCGCACTCATCGCCGCCATCGGCGTGGTAATCTCCGGCGCTGTCATGAACAGGGTGCTCTACCAGGCGGACGAGGCGATTTTGCTCATGGTGGTCAGCAAACACAGCCGTCAGGTGGCCCGGCGCATCCTGTCTGAGGCAGACCTGGGAGTGACCCTTCTCCCCGCTACGGGGGCCTATACCGGCAATCCCCAGGAGGTGCTCATGTGCGTGGCCCACAAGCGGGTCTATGCCCGGGTGCGCCGCATTATCCGGGAGGAGGACGATGCCGCCTTCACCATCATTACCAGTGCCAGCGCCGTCTATGGAGAGGGCTTTCAGGATCCCTTTGCCCAGGAGCTGTGAGAATCTTTCAAAATACGCACAAAACACACAGCCCCGGTGCCGCAAAAGCAGCATCGGAACTGTTTTATGATACTGTGTTTTAGTGCAGGTGTAGAGGAAAGGCCGCCGACGGGGTACCGCCAGCGGCCTTGTTACGCTTCCGTTTATTCTTCCTTAGTAGGCAATACCCTGGGCCAGCATAGCGTCGGCGACCTTCAGGAAGCCGGCGATGTTGGCGCCCGCCTGGATGTCGCCGGGCATGCCGTACTTCTCGGCGGCGGCGGCGCAGGAATCGTAGATGGACTCCATAATGCCCTGGAGCTTGGAATCGACCTCCTCAAAGGTCCAGCTCAGGCGCTCGGAGTTCTGACTCATCTCCAGGCCGGAGGTGGCCACGCCGCCGGCGTTGGAGGCCTTGCCGGGGCTGTACAGCAGGCCGTTGCCCTTGATGACGGCAATGGCCTCGGGGGTGCAGGGCATGTTGGAGCCCTCGAACACACCGATGACGCCGTTGGCCACCAGAGCCTTGGCGGAGTCCTCGTTGATCTCGTTCTGGGTGGCGCAGGGCAGGGCGATGTCAGCGGGCACCGTCCAGATGCCGGAGCAGCCCTCGACGTACTTGGCGGAGGGGACATAGTTCAGATAGGTGCTGATGCGATCCCGCTTCTGCTCCTTGATGACCTGCATCACCTTGTAGTCAATGCCGTTCTCGTCCACGATATAGCCGTTGGAATCGGACATGGCGATGACCTTGCCGCCCAGCTGGGTGGCCTTCTGGTTGGCATAGATGGCCACGTTGCCGGAGCCGGATACGATGACCCGCTTGCCCTCGAAGCTCTTGCCGTTGGCCTTGAGCTGGGCGTTGGCGAAGTAGCACAGGCAGAAGCCGGTGGCCTCGGTACGGGCCAGGGAGCCGCCGTAGGTCAGGCCCTTGCCGGTGAGCACGCCGGTCCAGGTGTTGGTCAGCCGCTTGTACTGGCCGAACATGTAGCCGATCTCCCGGCCGCCCACGCCGATATCGCCGGCGGGCACGTCGGTGTCAGGGCCGATGTGCTTGCACAGCTCGGTCATAAAGCTCTGGCAGAACCGCATGACCTCGCCGTCGCTCTTGCCCTTGGGATCGAAGTCGGAGCCGCCCTTGCCGCCGCCCATGGGCAGGGTGGTCAGAGCGTTCTTGAAGATCTGCTCGAAGCCCAGGAACTTGATGATGGACAGGTTCACGTTCCCACGGAACCGCAAGCCGCCCTTGTAGGGGCCAATGGCGGAGTTGAACTGGACACGATAGCCCCGGTTCACCTGCACCTTGCCGTTGTCGTCCACCCAAGGCACCCGGAACATGATAATGCGCTCCGGCTCCACCATGCGACCGACGATGTTCTGCTGCTCATAGCGGGGATCGGACTCCACCACGGGAACCAGAGTCTCCAGCACCTCGTGAACCGCCTCCAGGAATTCGGACTGCTCGGCGTAACGGGCCGCCAGATCCTCATAGACGCTGTTGAGATATGCGTTTTTGATGGCCATAAAAAATCATTCCTTCCATAGAGATAGGGAACATTGGCACATGCCCCTTCATCGCACGAGGGCATAGGGGGTACCACTCCTACACTCCTCCATGCTCTGCCCGTCGTCAGGCAGGACGATTCTCTCGGAAGAAATGCTTTACACACCGGCCCCGTTGCCGCTCGACTGCTATTATACTCAATTCTGCAATTCGTTTCAAGTAAAATTTCATCTATTGCCGAAAATTTTTCGGGAAAAGTGGTTTGAAACGGCATTTTCCTCCTTTTTTCAATCTGCTTTCGCAAGTTTTACATCATCTGCTGCGCTGCTGTGTTAAATTTTGCAAGTTGTCCTTCATGCAGGACGGCGAGCGACACAGCATAGCCCCTGTTCGACTAAAAACTTTTCTGAAAATATCTCGAAAAACAGCTTGACAAAACGGAGGCGAGCTGGTAAAATAAAGGCACATCAAGAAAGGGTGATTCCAATGTACAGGAAGTCAGCCCTTCGGTGATTCACTGAAAAGGATGACCGAGCGTGAGCCGTTTACCGGCGCTGCACCGGACAGGTCAGAGCAGGCTCCGGGCAACAGCCAAGGGAACGGAGGGCACTCACAAATCAACGAAAGTGAGGTAAATGAAAACGATGTTGGATATCAAGCAGCACCGCTGAACCCCTGTCCGTCAGGAAAAAAGAACGGACAGGGGTTCAGCACGTCTTGGTATCCGGTTCTGTTGGCTGCGGGGGAGAGGGCTCCTCCGGCTCCGCCCTCTGGATGAGGGCGATTTTTTGTGCCCTGGTGAGCCTTTTGATGGCCGCCTCCCGGCGGAGGGCGGCGCTCCAGCTCTCTGCCTCCTCCTGGTAGACCAGGGTGACGGGGAGGCGGCTGCGGGTGTACTTTGCGCCCTTCCCGGCGTTGTGGGTGTGGATACGGCGAGGTACATTTGTGGTACTTCCTGTATAAAGAGTCCCATCGGAACATTTGACGATATAGACGTAAAAAATCGCTTTCACCCTCTTTTTTCCGTCCAAAAAGGACGATTGACTTTTTGACCACCCGGAAGTAAGATTGTGCCCACTCCAGAGAGCCGCCCCGCTTTTGCCTGTAGCTTCTCTCTGCGGCTCTTTGGGTCAATCTTCACTGGAAGGGAGATCTTTTCTATGTGTATCCAACTCACTCATGTACAGCCTGCACACCTGCTCACTCGTATGCGGACGGTCGTGCTTGCGAATATCATTGCCGGTTTCTCCACTGCGTGGCTCCTCCGGCTGGGCCTGGGCGCAGACCCCTGCTCCACTATGAACTCGGGGATCGCCGCTCATCTGCCCATCTCCTTCGGCACCTGGTCGCTGATTTTGAATCTGCTGCTGATGGTGGTCGTGCTCTGCACGGATCGGCGGCAGCTGGGCTTCGGCACCGTCTCCAATATGGTCTTTGTGGGCTATTCGGCGGACTTTTTCGGCTGGCTCATCGACCGGAGCGTGCCCGCCTCCTTCTTTGACAGCTGGGAGATCAAGCTGGCCATCGGCATCCCCGCCCTGGCGATTTTTATCCTGGCCGCAGGGGTCTATATCGCCATGGATCTGGGCACGTCCCCCTATGACGCTATCCCGGCAATCATCGCTAAGCGCCAGAACAGCATGTCCTACCGGACGGTGCGCACTCTGTGGGATGTGACCGCCCTGGCCATCGGCGTACTGGCGGGAGCCAGCTTTGGGCCGGTGTCCATCATCTGCGCCTTCACCCTGGGCCCTGTCATCGCCTGGGTGGGGAAGACCGTCCGTGAGCGGTTTTTCCAGACCGGAGGCCGCAGAGGAGGCAGAGCGCCTGCCCCCGCCCATGCGTGACGCGCTCAACAGGCAGAGCCGTCCGCAACCCTCCATCCCATCATACCCGCTTTGCCCCGGCGTTTCAAGCGTGAAATCAGCCGGGCAGAGGAAAGGGACGATCCCGCTCGGCCGCTGGCCGGGCGGGATTTTTCGCTTCCCGTCAGACCCCTGTGAAAAATTCCCCATAAGAATGGTTTTACAATCGGATTTCTTCACGTAGATTTTACATTTCATACAAAGATTTGATTTCCTGTTTACATTTCATGGTGAAATCGTTTATAATAGACACAATGGGCGGGACTGGGGCCAGGCAAAACCGGGCAGTTCCGCCGGTTGACTGCGCATATCTGGCATCCGGGAGGACGGCTTTGCCGCACCCCATCCGCCGCCAGCTCCGGGGGCGGACTTGATCGGAGGAATTCACCGTTATGGATTTATTTGACGTTCTGAACTTCGTCTGCGGCCTTGCCATGTTCCTGTTTGGCATGAGCTACATGGGCGACGGCCTGGAGAGCTGTGCGGGAGGTCGGCTCCAGTCCATTCTGGAAAAGCTCACCTCCAGCCCGGCCAGGGGCTTCCTCCTGGGAGCGGTGGTGACTGCCATTATCCAGTCCTCCTCCGCCACCTCGGTGATGGTGGTGGGCTTTGTGAACTCCGGGGTCATGACCCTCCAGCAGGCCATCGGCCTCATTATGGGCGCCAACGTGGGCACCACCGTCACCGGCTGGCTGGTCTCTCTCACCAGCATCGACGGAGCGAGCATGGCCATCCAGCTGCTCAAGCCCTCCTCCTGGGTGCCAATCCTCGCCCTTTTGGGCGTCTACTTCCTGAACTTTGAAAAGTCGGGCAAGCACAAAAACGTGGCCGCCGTGCTGCTGGGCTTTGCCATCCTCATGGTGGGCATGGACACCATGTCCTCCGCCGTGGAGGGCTTGAAGGAGGTTCCCGCCTTTACCGACCTGTTCAGCCTGTTCTCCAATCCCATCGTGGGCATCCTGGTGGGCACACTGGTCACCGCCGTCATGCAGAGCTCCTCCGCCTCTGTGGGCGTGCTCCAGGCCCTCTCCATGACCGGCAGTATCACCCTCAGCTCCGCCATCCCTCTGATACTGGGCATGAACATTGGCGCTGCCGTCCCGGTGCTGCTCTCTGCCATCAGCGCCAACAAGGAGGCCAAACGTACCTCCCTGGTCTACCTCTATTTTAACCTCATCAGCACCGTCCTCTTTATGATTGTCTACGAGCTGGCCACCGCTCTCTTTACCATCCCCATTCTGGACGAGGCGGTGGGCCCGGTGGGGATCGCCCTGTTCCACACCATCTACAAGCTGGCCTGCGCCGGCGTGCTGCTGCCCTTTACCAAGCAGATCGAAAAGCTGGTCTGTCTCTCCGTCCGGGACGCCAAGGTCAAGGAGGAGAAGCCTCTGCTGGACGACCGCCTGATGAACACCCCTGCCGTGGCCCTGGCCCAGGCCCAGCGGCTGACGGTGGAGACCGCCCTCATGGCACAGGACTCCTTCAACGAGGCGGTGACCCTGCTGGATCGCTGGGACGACAAGGTGGCGGATCACGTCCGGGAGCTGGAGCACACCATCGACACCCGCGAGGATATCCTGGGCACCTACCTGGTAAAGCTCTCTGCCCTGAGCCTGAGCGCCACTGAGAGCCAGGTGTTGTCCATTATGCTCCATACCATCAGCGACTTTGAACGCATCAGCGACCATGCCGTGGGCATCCTCCTCTCCATCCAGGCCTCTGAGCAGAAGCCCAGCGCTATCTCCAGCGGGGCGAAGGAGGAGCTGAAACGGATGGCTGCCGCCGTCTCTGAGGCTCTGGGCCTGTGCATTGCCGCCTTTTCCACCAACAACCCGGAGGCCGCCCGCCGGGTGGAGCCTCTGGAGGAGGTGGTGGACGACCTGGCAGACCAGCTGAAAAACCACCACATCGACCGCCTCCGGGCGGGGAAATGCAGCGTGGACAGCGGCTTTATCTTCACCGACCTGATCTCCGATTTCAGCCGTGTCTCCGACCACTGCTCCAACATCGCCGCCTGCCTGGTGGAGATGCAGCACAGCAGCTATGACACCCATCAGTATGTCCACACCGTCCACCACTCCGGGGATGCGGACTATCTGTCGGATTACGAGTACTTCTCCAATAAATACGCCGTGTGACGACGTTGACGCCCCCGCCCCCTCCGGCGGGGGCGTTTTGTATCGTTTGTGGACAGACCCTCAAAAATCTCTTTTCTCCGGCAGTTCTCCCTTGACGACATACCCTTTCTATTGTATAATTTATACAAACAGGTTTCTGATTCTCACACATCCATGGGAATGATAACAGCTTTTACCCATTTCATACCTGTTTTTGACCGAATCCATACAGATGGAGGAAATAGCTGTGTATACGATCCCCACCGCTGAGGCAGACAGCCATGCCGCCGATTTTTTGAGCGGCAGCTCAGACCGTGCGTACGTCTTTATGGGTGCGCATCCTGTCCAGCAGGAGGGGAGATCCGGCTGGCTTTTTCGTGTGTGGGCGCCGAAGGCGACAGCGGTTTCCGTAATCGGCTCCTTTAACCAGTGGAACCGGGCGGCTGCACCCATGATACCGGACGAGAACGGTATCTGGACGTGCTTTATCCCCGGCTCTCAGCGGTATGACAGCTATAAGTTCTCCGTCCAGGACAGGGATGGCCATTGGGTGGACAAGGCCGACCCCTTCGCTTTCCACGCCGAGACACGGCCTTCCAACGCCTCCAAGCTCTACGCTCTGGGCGGATACAGCTGGGGGGACGAGGCCTGGCAGAGCTATTGCGCCCGCCACCCATACGGGAGCAGTCCGCTGAACATCTATGAGGTGCATCTGGGCTCCTGGCGGCGGCGGGGGGATGGCAGCTATCTCTCCTACCGGGAATATGCCAACTGGCTGGTTCCCTACGTGAAGGAGATGGGCTTCACCGCCGTGGAGCTGCTCCCGCTGACCGAGCATCCCCTGGATGCCAGCTGGGGCTACCAGTGCACCGGCTACTTTGCCCCCACCAGTCGATTCGGCTCTCCACACGACTTCATGTACCTGGTGGATCAGCTCCACCGGGCAGGGGTGGCGGTATTCATGGACTGGGTGCCTGCCTTCTTTCCCCGGGACGAGCACGGCCTGGCCATGTTCGACGGCACCCCGTGCTATGAGTATGCGGATCCTCAAAAGGCAGATCTGCCCCGGACGAAAACCAGCGTCTTTGACTTCGGCAAGCCCCCGGTGAGGGCCTTTCTGCTGTCCTCCGCCCTGTTCTGGCTCCGGGAGTACCACCTGGACGGCCTGCGGCTCAGCGCCGTGCCCTCCATGCTCTACCTGGACGCAGAGGGACGCTCCTGGGAGCCCAACGAGGAGGGCGGCCGGGAAAACCGGGAGGCGGAGGATTTCCTCTGGCTGCTGAACGAGAGAATCCACCAGCAGTTCCCCCACGCCATGCTCAGCGCCGAAACCGCCACCGAGCGGACTGGGATCGCCTTCCGGGACAACACCTTCCAGTGGCATCAGGGCTGGACCCACGACGCCCTCCACTATATCCAGCTGGATCCCATCTACCGCCAGTACAACCACAAGGATCTGACCCTGTCCCTGGGCTATGTCTTTTCCCGGCAGTTCCTCCTGCCCCTCTCCCACGACGAGGTGTGCAGCGGCAAAAGCTCCCTGATCGAGCGGATTCCGGGAAATGACCGGGAGAAGTTTGCCGGGGCCCGGGTGTTTTACCTCTATATGCTCACCTGTCCCGGCAAAAAGCTGGTGATGATGGGGACGGAATTTGGACAGTGGGGCCCCTGGCGGCATGAGTACTCCCTGGACTGGCACCTGCTGGAGCAGGAGCAGCACCGAAAGCATCAGGCGTTTTTCCGGGACGCCAACCAGTTCTATCTGGCCAACCCTCCCCTCTGGGAGGTGTACAACAACACCCGGGGCTTTCAGTGGATCTGCCGGGACGACGAGAGCGGAAACGTTTTGGTCTATCTCCGACGGGACAAGTCGGAGCATGAACTGCTCATCGTGCTGAATTTCTCCCCCGTCTGCCGCCCCCGTTACCGGGTGGGCGTGACCAAGGCGGGAGATTACCGAGTGGTGTTCCACACCGACGCCCCCGCCCACGGCGGCGAGGGAACGGTGAGGGAGGACGAGCTCCTCCACAGCACCGCCACCCCCTGTCACCTGCTGCCGAATTCCATCGAGGTGGAGCTTCCCCCCATGAGCGGGCTGATCCTCGCCGGGGATTGAGTCGGCGTCTCATAAACCGCCGCTGTATTTCGTATATTTGATGGGTCTCCCATTCAAATATAAATTTGGACCGATGCGGCTGTCAGGCTCGCCTGACGGTTGGACGCAGAGGCCCGGGGCTGGCGCAGCCTCACCTGACGGCTGTGCCGATCACAACAATATTGAGGTGAATGTAAATGAAGAAGGAATGTGTCGCCATGCTGCTGGCCGGCGGACAGGGTTCCCGCCTGTACGCACTGACCCGCTCCGTGGCAAAACCCGCTGTCCCCTTCGGCGCAAAGTACCGGATTATTGACTTCCCCCTGTCTAACTGCGTCAACTCCGGCATTGACACCGTGGGCGTCCTGACTCAGTACCGTCCCATGGAACTCAACGCCTACCTGGGCAACGGTCAGCCCTGGGACCTGGATAAGTCTGAGGGCGGCGTCCATGTGCTGCCCCCCTACCTGGGCGCAGGGGAGAAGGGCTCCTGGTACAAGGGAACCGCAAACGCCATCTATCAGAACATCGACTTTATCGATATGTACAACCCGGAGTATGTGCTCATCCTCTCCGGCGACCACATCTACAAGATGGACTATGACAAGATGCTGGACTTCCACAAGGCCCAGAACGCCGCCGCCACCATCTCCGTCCTGGAGGTCACCATGGAGGAGGCCACCCGGTTCGGCATCATGAACGTGGACGAGAACGACGTGATCTACGAGTTCGAGGAGAAGCCCAAGCATCCCAAGAGCAACCTGGCCTCCATGGGCATCTACATCTTCACCTGGTCCAAGCTCCGTGAGGCCCTCATCGCCGACGAGAACGACCCCACCTCCAAGAACGACTTCGGCGGCAACATCATCCCCAACCTGATCGGCAAGGGCGAGACCTGCGTGGCCTACCGCTTCGGCGGCTACTGGAAGGACGTGGGCACCATCGCCTCCCTGTGGGACGCCAACATGGATCTGCTGGACATCAACTCCGGCATCCAGGTGTTCGACAAGGGCTGGCCCATCTACGCCCGCACCAACGTCTGCCCGCCCCATGTGGACGGCCCCAAGGCGGAGATCACCCACTCCCTGGTGGCCGGCGGCTGCGAGATCGACGGCGTTGTGGACAACTCCGTGATTTTTGAAAACGTCACCGTGGAGGAGGGCGCCACCGTCCGTTACTCCGTGATCATGCCCGGCGCAGTGGTCAAGGCTGGCGCCAAGGTGGAGTATGCGATTCTCGCTGAGGACACCACTGTAGAGGCCAACGCCGTAGTCGGCGAGGACAAGGGCGCTATCGCTGTCGTCGCCGGCGGCGTCACCGTGGACGAGGGGGCGACCGTGCCTGCCGGAGCCATGTATACTGAAGAATCGAAAGGCGGTGTTGCATAATGTTGAACAATGTGCATGGTCTTCTCATGACCAACCAGCCCGGCTATAACCTGAAGGAGCTCTCCTCCATCCGTTCCATCTCCTCTGTGCCCTACGGCGGCCGGTATCGTCTGGTGGACTTTATCCTCTCCAACATGGTGGACGACGGCATCTCCGACATCGGTGTCGTCCTCCAGCAGAGCTATCAGTCCCTCCTGGATCACCTGGGCTCCGGTAAGGACTGGGATCTGGCCCGTCGTCACGGCGGCCTGCGGCTGCTGCCCCCCTTCTCCATGGGCAACGACCAGCAGCACAACTATCAGGGCATGATGGACGCTCTGACCGGTCTGCGCAGCTATCTGGACGAGATCGAGCAGGAATACATCATCATTGCCGATGCGGACATCGTGCTGAATATCTCCCTGAGCAAGGTCTTTGACCAGCACCTGGCCACCGGCGCCGACGTCACTGCCGTCTGCTCCAAGAAGTACACCGACCGCCCGGGCTACGCCACCTATTACACCCTGGCGGAGGACGGCACGGCCGACGAGATTTTGAGCAAGTCTGTGCCCGACAGCTATGAGTCGCTGAATATCTATGTCATCAGCAAGGCCAAGCTCATCGAGCTGGTGGACTACTCTGCCGCCCGTGGCCTGTATTCCTTCTCTCATCAGGTTCTGGCCAACAAGGACAAGCTGGGCCTGAAGGTGGTTCCTTACATCTTCGAGGGCTATGTGGCCCGGTTCCCCACCGTGGCGGACTATTTCGAGAAGAGCATGGATCTGCTGAAGAAGGACGTCCGGGACGACCTGTTCAACCCGGATCACCCCATCCGCTCCAAGGATCGTTCCGACCCCGCCGCCTACTATGGGCCTGACTCCAAGGTGGTGGGCTCCATGGTTTCCGACGGCTGCGTCATCGAGGGCACGGTGGAGAACTCCATCCTGTTCCGCAACGTCAAGGTGGGCAAGGGCGCAGTGGTCAAGAACTGCATCCTGATGAAGGACACCGACGTAGGTGACAGCGCCAGCCTGAACTGCGTCATCTGCGACAAGTCCGTGACCATCAGCCCCAACCGCACCCTCTCCGGCTGCGAGACCTATCCCATCGTCTACTCCAAGGGAACCCGAATCTAATGTTTTGCGAGGCCCGGCGTCTCCGCCGGGCCTCTGCCCCAGATTGGAAAGGATTGAATGCTATGAAAATCCTGTTTGCCTCCTCCGAGGTTGCCCCCTTCATCAAGACCGGCGGTCTTGCGGACGTGGCGGGGTCTCTGCCCCCCGCCCTGGCTGCGGACAAGACCAACGACGTCCGGGTCATCCTGCCCCTGTATGCCGGCATCGGCGACACCTGGCGCAGCCAGATGTCCTTTGTGAAGTACTTCTACCTCCAGCTGGGCTGGCGGAGCTGCTATTGCGGCCTGTTCCAGCTGGATCGGGGCGGCGTCACCTACTACTTTGTGGACAATGAGACCTACTTCAAGCGTAACGGTCTCTATGGCCACTATGACGACGGCGAGCGCTTTGCCTACTTCTCCAAGGCCGTCATCGAGCTCCCCGCCCAGATCGGCTGGTCCCCCGACATCATCCACTGCAACGACTGGCAGACCGCTCTGGTGCCCATCTATCTGATGGAGGCCCGGAAGTACGTCCCCGAGCTCACCGGGGCCAAGACAGTGTACACCATCCACAACATCGAGTATCAGGGACGGTATGGCAACTCCATCCTCACCGACGTCTTTGGCCTGGACTATAACACCTACTTCAATGAGCATATGCTGGCCTACTACAACGACGTCAACCTGATGAAGGGCGCCATCTACGCCTCCGACTACGTGACCACTGTTTCCCCCACCTACGCCAACGAGCTGCAGTACGCCTTCTACGCTCACGGCCTGGAGGGTGTGGTGGCGGAGAACGCCCACAAGATCCGGGGCATCCTCAACGGCATCGACATGGACGCCTTCAACGCCGAGAAGGATCCCAAGATCGCCGCCAACTTCTCCATTGACGATCTCTCCGGCAAGGCCATCTGCAAGGCCGACCTCCAGCGTCAGCTGGGCCTGGAGGAGGATCCGGACGCCGCCATCATCGGCTCCATCTCCCGTCTGGTGGGTCACAAGGGCTATGACCTGGTCACCGCCGCCTTTGACCGGATCATGGACAACCACGTCCAGTTCGTCCTCCTGGGCACCGGCGAGTGGGGCTTTGAGGAGTTCTTCCGCAACGCCCAGGCCCGGTATCCCGGCCGCGTCTCCGCCAACATCACCTATTCCGCTCCTCTGTCCTCCGCCATCTATGCCGGAGCCGACCTGTTCCTCATGCCCTCCATCGCAGAGCCCTGCGGCCTGAGCCAGATGATCGCCCTGCGGTACGGCACCGTTCCCATCGTCCGGCTCACCGGCGGCCTGAAGGACTCCGTCCCCGCCTACGATCCGGAGACGAAGGAGGGCCTGGGCTTCACCTTCGGCAACATCAACGCCGAGGATATGCTGGGGGCCGTGGACCGTGCTCTGGCCGTCTATGACGACAAGGAAGCCTGGACTGACCTGATGAAGCAGGGCATGCAGGCCGACTTCAGCTGGACCAAGTCCGCCGAGGAGTATATGGACATCTACCGCACCATCCTCATGTAAGGCTGTTGCCTGAAAAATCCATAGAAGCCATCTGCCGCCCGCCGGAAACTCCGGCGGGCGGCAAAAAGCACAAAGCAAACCGGAGCGCCACACCCGACGCTCCGGTTTGCTTTGTCATAAAATGAGCCAGGCTCACAGATTGAACAGAAAGACACCCACCATAATCACGGCCATGCCCACTAGCTGCCTTTTGCTGATTTTTTCCTTGAGCACAAGGCACCCCAGCAGGGGGACGAGGATCACCCCCAGGGAGTCCAGAACGGGGCCGGTGGAGAGGGGGATATACTTCATGGCCAGCATGGTCAAAAAGGTGGACAGAAAGAAGAACCCGTAGGCGACAATGACATAGGGGTTCAGATACTCCCGGATAGGGGAGGAATAGGTCTTGTTGGCGGAGATCTTGAGCAACAGCTGAGAGAACGCCGAGACCAGAATGGCCATCAGATACAGGCCGAGGTAGAGATAAGATTCATTCATCGTTGTCACCGTTCGTCACCATGATCGTAATACCGATAAAAATGACCGCTGCCCCCAGCAGCTTGTTCCAGGTGACCTCCTCCTGGAACAGGAGATAGCCCCAGATCAGGCCCCACACCAGAGAGACGGGCCGGTTGGAATAGGCCACCGACAGAGGCATCCGCTTGAGCACCTGCTGCCAGATAACGGCGTAGACAAACATGCAGACCAGATCCATCCCGTAGTACAGGAAGAAGGGGAGAGAGAGCCACTCCTCCAGTGCGGCAAACTTCGCAAATACCCCGCTGAAGGAGGCTACCAGCAGTCCGGCATGGAGAAGCAGCAGCAAAAGCGGAGTAAAGCCGTGACTGCGATTGGATTGCTCATCTATGTTTCCCATTGCGTTTCCTTTCAACTTCACAGAATAGAGCGATTTGCAGGGCGTTTCCCCTATTTTAGTGCAGGCAACTGCCCCTGTCAACCGGGATCAAACGGATTTTCTCTTTGCCCGCTTGAGCACGCTGCCGCACTTCTCCCCCATGGCGGACAGCAGCACCACCAGGGGCAGCACCTCCAGCCGTCCGGCCAGCATATCGAAGATGAGCACCAGCTTGGACAGGGGGGAGTAGAAGGCAAAGTTGGAGGTGGGGCCCACCAGGGACAGCCCGGGACCCACATTGTTGTAGGTGGTGGCGACGCTGGTGAAGCTGGTCACCAGGTCGTAGCCCTCCAGAGAGATGAGCATCAGGGAGGCCACGAAGATGAGCACATAGGCTACCAGATAGAACAGCACCTGACGGAGGATGTCGTCGCTGACGGCGGAGCCGTTGAGCCGTATCTTGTACACCACCCGGGCATGGCGGAGCCGCTTGGCCTCGCATCTCACATACTTGCCCATGAGCAGCCAGCGGGAGATTTTCATGCCGCCGCCGGTGCTGCCTGCGCAGGCGCCGATAAACATGAGCAGCACCAGCACCGACTGGGAGAGGGAGGGCCAGAGGCTGAAATCCGTGCTCATATAGCCGGTGGTGGTCATAATGGTGACCACTTGGAAGAAGCTGTGGCGGAATATCTCCTCCAGGGTGGGAAACAGGCTCCGGATGTCCCACATCACCAGAGCCGTGGCCACGGCGATGACCAGCAGATACCAGCGAAGCTCCTCATAGAGCAGACCGGCCTTAAACTTCCGGGCCAGGAGCAGGAAGTAGACGCCGAAGTTCACGCCAAAGAGCAGCTGGAAAATGGTGACCACGTACTGGATATAGGGGCTGTACTCCGACATACTGGTGTTGAGCACGCCGAAGCCGCCGGTGCCTCCGCTGGTGAAGCTGGTGGTGATGGCCTCGAAGAAGGACATCCCCCCGAACAGCAGGAGCACCATCTCTGAGAGGGTGAGCACCCCGTAAATTTTATAGAGCAATGTGGCGGACTCCCGGATTTTAGGCACCATCTTTTCCACCGAGGCCCCGGTGGACTCCGCCCGCATCAGGTGGATGTTCCGGCCGCTGGAGAGGGGCAAAATCGCCATGAGAAAGACCAGGATGCCCATGCCGCCCAGCCACTGGGTAAAGGCCCGCCAGAACAGACTGGCGTGGGACACGGCCTCGATGTCCGTCAGAATGGTGGAGCCGGTGGTGGTGAAGCCGGAGGCGGTCTCAAACACGGCGTTCAGAAAGCTGGGGATGTCCCCTGCCAGGGTGAAGGGCACAGCCCCCAGGATACTGGCTAAGATCCAGGTCAGGGCCACGGTCACATAGCCGTCCTTGGCGTAGAACCGGCTGGAGGCGGGCTTTCTGCGGGTGAGCAGCAGGCCCACGGCGATGTACACCGCCGCCACCGCCAGATAGACCAGACCGGCGGTCTCCTGATAGAACAGGGCCACCACGCAGGAGGGGAGCAGGAACAGCCCGATGAGACAGACCGCCCAGCTGAGGATATAGCAGATCATGGCGAGGTTCATCTTCTGCTGTCCTCCTCCAATGGCCTCCCCAGACGACTGCGGAGAGCCGCCCCGGGGCGGAGAATGTCAGTCAGCTCCCGGATCCCCCTATGGCTGGTGACGACGATCATGGTGTCGTCCCGCATGAGGCAGTCATTGCCCCGGGGATTGAACACCCGGCCCTTTCGGATGATGGCGGAGACCAGCAGGTCGTCCCGGAGAGGCAGCTCCATCAGGGGGACGTTGAACAGGGGGGAGGTGCCCTCCAGCCGGAAGCTGAGCACCTCCGCCTTGCCGTCCAGAATGGGATAGTTGGTCTCCACGCTACTGTTCATGGAGTTCTGCATGGCCCGGATATACTGGGCGATCTGCCGGGCGGCCAGCTCCCTGGGGCAGATGACGCTGCCCAAATCCATCCGCTCCAGCACCTCAGAGAAGGGCATATCGGAGACCTTGGTCACACGCTTCCCCTTGGGGTTGTAGATGGAGGCCAGCATGGAGAGCATCATGTTCTCCTCGTCTACATTGGTCAGAGCGACCACCGACTGGGCGCTCTCCAGACCCTCCTCCAGCAGCACGTCCCGATTATGGCTGCTGGCGTGGATGACCATGGCGGAGGGCAGAGCCTCGCTAAGATAGGCACAGCGCTCCTCGTCCGCCTCCAGAATCTTGATGTTGATCTTCATTACGGCCAGCTGACTGGCCAGATAGTAGGCGATCCTGCCGCCCCCCAGGATCATGGTGTCCCGGGCCTGGCCGGAGGCGATGCCAATGCGCTGGAAGAACAGAGAGGTGCTCTGGGGAGAGCCCACGATGGAGACCTTGTCCCCCAGCTGGAACACAAAGTCGCCCTTGGGGATGATGACCTTCCGGTTGCGCTCCACGGCGCAGACCAGGATGTCGGTGCCCAGCTTCTGGTTCATCCGGCTGATGGGAAGATCGGCCAGAGGACTTTTTCCCTCCAAAGAGAAGGTGAGCAGCTCCGCCCGGCCCTCGGCGAAGGTGGAGATGTCGATGGCCTTGGGGGTGCGGAGACGACGGGCGATCTCGGTGGCCGCCGTCAGCTCCGGGTTGAGCAGCATGGAGATGCCCAGGCTCTGCTGGAGATAGGTGCGCTCCTCGTGGTAGGTGAAATCCCGAACCCGGGCAATGGTGGTGATGCCGTGGCCCGCCTTTTTTGCAATCACGCAGCAGAGCAGATTCACCTCATCCTGCCCGGTGACGGCGATGAACACATCGCAGACGGCGATGCCCGCCTCCTCCAGCAGCTGAAAGCTGGTGCCGTTGCCCACCATACCCATCACGTCGCAGTTGTCTGCGATCTGCTGCACCCGATCCCGTCGGGTGTCGATGACGGTGATGTCGCAGTCCTCCTGGCTCAGCTCCTCCGCCAGGGTGGAGCCGATCCTTCCGCAGCCGACAATAATCATGTTCATTGGGAATCGCCTCTTTTTGTTTTCCAGCCTGTGACACAGCATAGCACAAAAGAGGAAAAGTGGCAACGATAAAATGATGAGAGATGTCGGAACGGGGGAACAACGTGAAAAATGCAACAAACTTTTCACAAAAACACATTGCCTCTTTTGGGCTGAAACGGTATAATAGGGGGCGAATATTACAGACGGAGACCGCATCCCGGTCTCACAGGAGGAATTTACATATGACAACGATCAAGGCGATCCGGGAGGCGCTGCTCACCGAGGACTGCCGCCGGGAGCTCTCCCGCATCTACTGCCGGGAGGAGAACACCGTCGGCCCCGTGTGCTGCCGCCTGGAGGAGCTGATGGACGGCTTTCAAAAGACCTTTCAGCGGGATGAGAATACCCAGGTGGCTCTCTGCACCGCAGCGGGCCGCACGGAGGTAGGGGGCAACCATACCGACCACCAGCGGGGCAAGGTGCTGGCTGCCAGTGTAGACCTGGACGCCGTGGCCTGCGCCGCTCCCAACGGCACCGACACCGTCCGCCTGTGCTCTGAGGGCTATGGCACAGTGGAGCTCCGGGTGGACGAGCTGGACAAGGTGGACGCCGAGGAGAACACTACCCCCTCTCTGGTTCGGGGCATCCTGGCCCGGACAGCCCAGCTGAGCTATCAGCCTGTGGGCTTTGACGCATACATCCGCTCCGATGTGCCGGGAGGCTCCGGCCTGTCCTCCTCCGCCTGCTATGAGGTGCTGGTGGGGGTGGTGGCCAACCACCTGTACTGCCATGACGAGCTGTCCCTGGCCCAGATCGCCATGATGGGCCAGTATGCGGAAAATGTCTATTTCGGCAAACCCTCCGGCCTGATGGATCAGATGGCCTGCGCCCTGGGGGGCATTGTGGCCATCGACTTCCGGGACGAGGGAAACCCGGTGTACCATCAGGTGGACTTTGACTTTGTGGCGGCGGGCCATGCCCTGTGCATCATCGACACCGGGGCGGATCACGCTGACCTGACCGCCGACTATGGAGCCATTCCCCGGGAAATGGGGGCGGTGGCGGCCCAGATGGGCAAGACCGTGCTCAGCGAGACCGACCCGGCGATGTTCTATGCCCGGCTGCCCCGGCTCCGGGAGCGACTGGGCGACCGGGCGGTGCTCCGGGCCATCCACTATTACGACGACGTGAACCGGGTGGAGGGACAGGTGCAGGCTTTGGAGCGGGGCGATTTCGACACCTTCCTGGACTTGGTGAACCAGTCCGGGCAGTCCTCCTTTATGTATCTGCAAAACGTGACCACCTTCCGTGACCCGGCTGACCAGCCGGTGGCGGTGGCTCTGGCGGTGGCCCAGCACCTGCTGGGCGGCCGGGGAGCCGTCCGGGTTCACGGAGGCGGCTTTGCCGGAACCATTCAGGCCTTTGTTCCCCTGGATTGCCTGGACCGGTTCCGGCTGGGCATGGACGCCCTGCTGGGCCAGGGATCCTGCCATATCCTGACCATCCGCCCGGTGGGCGGGGCCGTGCTGTTTGGATGAGAGGAGAGAGAAACATGGAGCTTGCCATTTCTCAGCTGGTGGAGTACACCGTCCGCCATGGGCTGATCGGGGAGGGCGACCGGGTGTGGGCCGCCAACCGGCTGCTGGAGGCTTTGGGTCTGGAGGGCTTTGACGGCCTGACCCCGGTGGAGGAGCTGCCGCCCCTCCAGGACATTCTGGACGTGATGAACCGGTACGCCTATGAACACGGGCTCATCCAGGGGGACACCCCCTCCTTCACCGACCTGTATGACACGGGGCTGATGGGTCTGCTGACCCCCCGGCCCTCGGAGACGGCGCGGCAGTTCTGGGAGGCCTACGCCCGCAGCCCGGAGGAGGCCACCAGCTGGTACTATACCTTCTCCGGGGACACCAACTATATCCGCCGGGACCGCATCGCAAAGGACGTGAAGTGGCCGGCAGAGACGGAGTACGGCACCCTGGACATCACCATCAACCTGTCCAAGCCGGAAAAGGACCCCCGGGCCATCGCCGCCGCCGGAAAGGCGGTGTCGGTGAAGTACCCCAAGTGCCAGCTCTGTGTGGAGAACGAGGGCTATGCCGGACGGCTGGATCACCCCGCCCGCCAGAACCACCGGGTCATCCCCCTGAAGCTGGCAGGGGAGGACTACTGCCTCCAGTACTCCCCCTATGTCTATTATAACGAGCACTGCATCGTCTTTAACCGGAAGCACATCCCCATGGCCACCGACCGGCGGTGCTTCGACCATCTGCTGGAGTTTGTCACCATCTTCCCCCACTATTTCGTCGGCTCCAACGCAGACCTCCCCATCGTGGGGGGCAGCGTGCTGAGTCACGACCACTATCAGGGGGGCCGGTACACCTTCGCCATGGAGCGGGCCCCGGTGGAGACGGAGATCTCCATCCCCGGCTATGAGGATCTGTCCGCCGGCATCGTCCGGTGGCCCATGTCGGTCATCCGGCTCCGGGGAGCGAATCCGGTACGGGTGGCGGATTGCAGCGAGCACATCCTCAACGTCTGGCGGGGCTACTCCGACCCGGCAGCCGACATCCTGGCGGAGACGGATGCCCCCCACAACACCATCACCCCTATCTGCCGCAGAAGGGGGGAGGACTACGAGATGGATCTGGTGCTGCGCAACAACCGCACCACCGAGGAGTATCCCCTGGGCATCTTCCACCCCCATCAGGAGAAGCACCACATCAAGAAGGAGAACATCGGCCTCATCGAGGTCATGGGCCTGGCGGTGCTCCCCGCCCGGCTGAAGGAGGAGCTGGCGGTGCTGGAGCAGACCATCCTCACCGGCGGCGACCTGGAGGCCGACCCCAGGACCGCCTCCCACGCGAGCTGGGCCAGAGAGGTTGTGATGGGCGGACACCCCGAGCTGAACGCCGACAACTGCGGAGACATCATCCGGCTGGAGGTGGGCAAGGTCTTTGCCGCCGTCCTGGAGGACGCCGGGGTGTACAAGCGCACCGACGAGGGCCGGGAGGCGTTTTTGCGGTTCGTGGCGGCGCTGTAAAAAGGATTTGCCTTTTCCCCCTGCCTGTGTTACAATAACACGTAATATGTGCGCAGACGACAAGACTGCGCCGGACAAACAGAAGGAGAGAATACCCATGGCCTGTTTTTTGGTACCCACCACTGAGGCGGTGGTCATCACGGTGGCGACCCACGTGATCAACAACCACGAGAAGAAGGCGGCGGCCCGGCCCCGAGCGGAGAGAAGGCTGGAGGGGCGGCACAATGGTCCCGCCATCCCCTGGAGCCGGAAGCTGAGCTGGCTGTCCGAGATGCTGTGGGGCGGCTCCCTGCTGCTGGCCTTTGAGCACCTGTGGCACGGGGAGATCGTCCCCTGGTTCCCCTTCCTGACGGCGGCCTCCGACCCGGCCAGTACGGCGGAGATGCTCCAGGAGATGGGCTCGGTGGGTGTGCTCATGGCTCTGATCGTCACAGGGGCCTGGGGAGTCATGACCGTCGCCGCCGAGGACATCGCCCGGCGGGACGGGGAGACTGCCCCCGCCGCAGAGTGAGGGAGACGGTATGACCCTGCTGCTTACCGTCCTTGCCGCCGTGTACGCCACCGTCTGGTGGTATACCCGCAGGGACGACACCATGCACCTGGGGGCGCTGTGCCTGATGCTGTGGGGGGCCTCCCTGATGTGGCTGGCAGACGCCATTTTCGAGTACGCCGAGCTGGGGGCGGACTACTTTACCCCGGCGCTGGAGGACATGGCGAACGACGCCTTTCTGGGGCTGTCCGTCATCGCCCTGGCCCTGGTGGTCTGGCTGGTCATCGTCCTGGTCAGAGACTCCCGGGGCACCATCCGGAAAATGCTCACCCGGAAAAAGTAAAAGGTAAAATAAATCCGCCGGTTTGGAGAAGGCCTCCAGACCGACGGATTTTGCTTTTGTACAGAGAAAACAGCCCTTAGAGCTGCCGGAACTCCCGCACCGCCCGGGCGATGTCCGGGGCGCAGAACACGGCGCTGCCCGCCACCAGAAGGGTGGCCCCGGCCTGGGCGCACTGGGGGGCGGTGGAGCCCAGCTTGACCCCGCCGTCCACCGAGAGGTCGGGATGGATTCCCCGCCGGGCGCACTCGGCCCGGAGGGTGCGGAGCTTGTCCAGGGCCCGGGGGTCGAAGGACTGGCCCCCCTGTCCCGGCTCCACCCCCATGACCAGCACCAAGGCCAGCCTGTCCAGCCAGGGGAACACCGCCTCTGCCGGGGTGTTGGGGCTGACAGACAGCCCGGCCCCCCGTCCGGCGGCGTGGATGACGTCCAGGACAGCGTCGATGTTGTCCTCCGTCTCCACGTGGAAGGTGAGTAGGTCGGCTCCCGCGTCCAGAAAGGCGGGGGCGTATTTCAGAGGATGGGTGATCATCAGATGCACGTCCAGCACCGCCGACCCCAGCCCCTTGCGGAGAGAGCGCAGCACTGGCAGGCCAAAGGAGATGTTCTCCACAAAATGGCCGTCCATCACGTCAAAATGGATCATATCGGCTCCGGCGTCCAACGCTGTCCGGCACTGCTCCCCCAGACGGGTGAAGTCTGCGGACAGGATCGAGGGGCTGATTTTCATGGTTTGGCTGCCTCCCATTTACTGATTGAACCGGTAGGTTCGCTCCGGGAAAACATCATACGATATTCGGGGGGCGCTGTCAAGGAAAATCGACAGGGGGGGAACAAAGAGTAAATTCCACCTACCTACTATAAAAATATGTTGAAATCCCGCCCCAAAGGGCGTATAGTAGAGCAAACAGCGGTGTTACCGCTGAATTCAAAAGGAGCGAATACAGATATGATCACCAGAGACGAGGCATTCAGCCTGTTAAAGGAGTACAATCAGGAGCCGTTTCACATCCGTCACGCCCTGACAGTGGAGGGCGTCATGCGCTGGTATGCCCGGGAGCTGGGCTACGGAGACGAGGAGGACTTCTGGGGCATCGTGGGCCTGCTCCACGACCTGGACTTCGAGCGGTATCCCGACCAGCACTGCATCAAGAGCCAGGAGATCATGCGGGAGCGTGGACTGGACGAGCGGCTGATCCACGCCACCGCCAGCCACGGCTGGAAGCTGACGGTGGACATCAAGCCGGAGCACGAGATGGAAAAGGTGCTCTACGCCGCCGACGAGCTCACCGGCCTGATCTACGCCGCCTGCCTGATGCGCCCCTCCAAAAGCGTCCAGGACATGGAGGTCAAGAGCCTGAAAAAGAAGTACAAGGACAAGAAGTTTGCCGCAGGCTGCTCCCGGCAGGTCATCGAGGACGGAGCCGCCCTCCTGGGCTGGGACCTGGCGGACCTGCAGCGGCGAACCATCGAGGCCATGCGGGCAGACGAGGCGGCCATCAATGCCTACTTCGATGCCCAGCCCTAAGCCTCGCTTTCCATTTGGAAAATCACCTGCTCATAGTCCTCATAGCTGTACAGCACATTGAGCACCTCCAGCAGGCCGTTGGTGGTCAGCCGCTGAGGCAGCTCCAGCCGGGCTTTCAGCCGCTCCCGGCGGGCGGCGCTGTCTGGCCGACCGGTGAGGCCGTCCCGGAAAAAGTCCGCCTTGGTGATCTCACGGCGGGGGAGGGGGGCGGCCTCGTCCTCGTCCAGGATGGTGGCCCCTGCCCGGCGGAGGGCGGCCTCCAGCACCTCCGGGCGCATCCCCTCTACCCCCAGCTTGCCCTCTTTGCCGGGCTTTGCCTTCCGGCGCTCCTTGCCGGGGATGTCCGGGATATAGGCCTGCTTCAGCTGTTCCTTTGGGATGACCCCCTTCAGGTGGTTCCGGATGACGAACCCCGCCCCGTCGCTGTCGGTGAGGACGATTAGTCCCCGCTCCCGGGCAATGCGCCGGAGAAAACGGGCCTTTTCCCCGTCCTTGAAAATGCCAAAGCCGTCGGTGGGGATGATGAGGGCGTCCACCACCTGGGAGAGGGTGTTTTTGTCGTAGCGGCCCTCCACCACGATGGCCTCCTGAATTTTCAGCATCTCACCGCCCCCTGTCCCGGGTGGCCAGAGACAGAAGCAGCTCGGTGAGCACGTCCGAGCCGTCCCGGCCCAGCTTCATCTCCCAGTCCGCCTGCTGGCACAGGGAGACCGCCTCCCGGCACCAGGGGAGAGAGTACCGCCGGGCGGACTGCATCAACTTCCTCGCCTGCCAGTCGCTGCGCATCCCCCAGAGCTGAGCCACGTAGCTCTCCCCCCGGCCGTTTTCCAGGGCCAGGCGGGCACTCCAGATCTGCCGCAGCTGCCGCCCCACGGCGGCCATGATATAGATGGGCTCCTCCCCCATGCGGAGCAGCTCCCCCAGCAGGGACATGGCCCGGTCGTAGTTGCCCTCCCCGATGGCGTCGGTCATCTGGAAGGCCCTTGCGTCCAGCACCGGGTCGCACACGGCGTCGATGTCCTGCCTGGTGACGGCTCTGCCCCGGGCATAGGCCCCCAGCTTGTCCGCCTCCCCGGCCAGATTGGTCATGAGACCGCCGCAGAGGAAGGTGAGATACTCCGCCGTGGGGTTGTCGATCTCCTTGCCCCAGGTCTGTTTGAGCCGCCGCCGGAGCCAGTTGTTCAGGTCGCTCTGCTCCTGCTGGCGGAACTCCACGATCTGGCCCTTTGCCTTGATGAGCTTGCCCAGTTTGGTGTTGGCGTTGCCCTTCCACTCCATGGTGTCGTAGAGAAACACCAGACACAGGTACTCCGGCAGGTCGTCGATGAGGGCCATCAGCCCGTTCCGGCGCTCCTCATTTTTGAACAGGTCCCAGTCGTAGACCAGCACCATGCTCCGCTCGCTCATCATGGGCATGGCCTCCGCCGCCTGGGTCAGCTCCTGGAGGGTCAGGTCCTTCCCCTGAAAGACGTGGAGGTTGAAGGACTCCATCCCCCCGGCCAGCACCTTCCCTTTGAGCTGCTCCAGATAGTAGTCCCGGAGATAGTCTTCGGGGCCGTAGAAGATATAGAGCCCGGCAGGAGTCCCCTGCTTCAAATCGGCCTTGAGCTGTGACAGTCCGCTGGGGGCTGCCGGTTTTCTGGGGGCCATGGCGACCCCTCCTCTCTGTGTCGTTGCCCCTAGTATACCTTTTTTTGGCGGCAGAGGCAAGGAAAACAGGAGCCTGCCGTGGGACGAAGGGGAAAAGCATCCTGTGTTACTTGCTCTGCCGCATATCTCCGGCGTGACGAAGACGACATTTTTCAGAGACAACATATAAAAATACCAGAATATGCAAAAAACAGCTCGACTTGAGCTGTTTTTTGCTATATTGATGATTTGCGATTTGATTGAGCCGCATCACGGCGCTAAACCTGCCCGGCCTCACTCCTGCCAAATCAGCCGGCAGACCTCCGCCGGGGAACCGGTGGAGAAGCCCTCTTTGTCCAGCAGCACCTCGGAGCCGTTAGAGCAGGTCAGAATCAGCAGACGGGCCGTCTCCCGCCGGGAGGTGATGTCGCTGTAGGCGATCTCCGTCTCCTCTCCGGCCCCGGAGCGGACGATGAGGCGATCCCCGTAGAACGATGTCTCCCGCCAGGGGAGGCCGTTCTGGGACAGGGCGCAGTAGGCCTTCTTCTCCTCAGTGCGGGGGAGCACGACCCGGAGCCAGATGAGAACGGCGGCGTACAGGATGACCTCGCCCCCCAGAATGGCGGCGTTGCCGTCGGTCAGGGTGACGATCAGGTACAGGACGGCCAGCACGGCCAGCAGCACCACCGCCACCTTCGCAGTGAGCCGGTTGTACTTCCGGCTCAGGACGGCCCTGGCCCCTTCGTGAAAGACGGCCTCTGTCATTTCGACGGTGTTGACCGCCAGGGGCTCCTTTACTGCCATGGAGCATCCTCCTCTGTGTCGTAGACGGGCACCTGCTCCGGGAAGTGGGCCTGGATCTCCTCCTCGATGCGGAATGCCTGGTTCAGGTCGTTGTAGAGCAGGAAATTGGCCAGGTACAGGATGAACCACAGGCCGATCAGGGGCAGGAGGATGGAGGACCAGGGCAGGAACAGGGCGATGAGCAGCCAGTAGCCCACCTGGAGGGCGGCGACGCCCAGGGTGTGCCAGAAGTACTTGATGCAGAACAGCAGGCAGTTTTTCAGCCGGACGGATCCGGTCTGTTCAAACAGCACCAGCTGGGGCCAGTAGACGGTCAGCAGCATGGTGGCCAGGAGCAGACTGAGCAGGAACAGCAGAGTGGTGCCGATACCGGGCAGGGAAACCGCCCACCAGTACAGCAACATTCCGGCGAAGATGGCGCAGCCCAGAAACAGGCACAGCACCACCCCGGGGAGCAGGGCGCATTTCCAGTTGTTTCTGATCGCCTTCCGGTAGTCCGGCCACCAGTTCTGTGGGGCGTCCCGGAGGGAGCGGAAGATCAGGTCGTACATAGCGTAGACAAACGGCCCGGCAAACAGCCCGCCCACCACGCTGGCTGCCAGCATGACCAGGGCGCTGGAGGAGAGGATGGCGTATCCCATCCCCAGGGCGAAGGGGACAAAGCCCAGGAGGGTGACAAAGCCCCCCAGGAAAAAGGGCATCACGTCCCGTTCCAGCACCTCCCGATACCGGTCAAAGCCGGTGAGGCGGCCGGGGCCGTGGTGGGGGTCCTCACGAAAGAGCAGAGCCATGGTGTGTGTAACCTCCCTCAGGATGCGTAGTGGATGCCGTCCAGGAATTCGGTGAGGATGGTCAGCGCGTCCCCCTCAAAGTCCGCCTGACAGGTCAGCTCCACATTGATGGCGTGGTTCTGGTAGACGCCAAAGGCGGAGGCCCCGAACTGATAGGGGTTGTCCTCCCCGGTGCCGTCGTAAATGAGGACGGTGAACTCCTGCCCGGCGCAGGTGACGGTCCGGGTGTCGGTGACGGTGTAGACCGCCTCCTCCGCCGCCTGCCACTGGGCGACATTCTCCGCAGCGGTCTCCTCATCGGCGCAGTCCGCCAGCAGAAGGTAGAGCTGGGCGTCGTACAGGTCCACCGTGTCCCCGTCGGAGTTGACATAATCTTCGGCCTCTCCAATCGTCCAGGTGGCATAGTAGAGGTCGGAACCGGCCAGAGCGTCCTTGTTGTCCAGCAGGGTCAGGCCGTTTTCCGGCGGCTCGACGCCCAGGGTGGCTCCCACCCGGACCCAGTCCTCCGACCAGTCCAGTCCGTCGTTGGTCTCGGTGGGGGCGGCGGTACAGGCGCACAGCCCCAGAAGCAGGGAGAGCAGGGCGCACAGGGAAATCAAGCGTTTCATGACGAAGCCTCCTCGGTCAGACGGTCCCAGAGGCTGGCGCAGCCCTCCTCGTTGTCCACCTGGTTTTCATTTTCCGCATAGAAGCAGCGGCGGCCCAGATACAGCTCCAGCCCGGCGTCCGGCCCGGTCCAGGCAATCACCTTGTCTGTGCCGGAGACGTCCGTGTCCTCCGGGCAGCTCCCGTCCGCCAGGGCCAGCACCTGATAGCGGAGCTGGAAGTCGTCCGGGTCGTCCAGCAGGAAGAAATAGCTGTCACATTCGGAGATGTCTGCGACCAGGGAAATCTCCGACGCCGAGCGGATGGCGGCCAGGGTCTCGTCCCCGTCGGAGGCGTCCGGGAAGGGGTACTGGTTGAGCTGGACCACCACCTGGCCGTCGCCGTTTAAGTCCTCCCCCATGGCCTCCAGCCACTGGACGATCTCCTGGGCGGTCTCGTCCTCCAGGGTGGCGGAGCCAACATAGGCCACCTGATAGTCCGGCCGGGTCTGGCCGATGCCCAGGGCGTTGGCCACCAGCTCGATGACGATGGCCAGCAGGACGATGCCGCCCAGCACCAGCCACTTGTGGTAGCTCCACCAGTTTTTCAGCTTTTGCTTTTGGGTGTACTCTGGGGCGACATTTTTCTCCACGTCCCGCTGGAGCCATTTGGCATAATCACTGGGCATGGCTTACTCCCTTGTGGTCCCGCCGCTGACGTAGCGGACGGGCAGACTGACCAGAGGAGGGGACTTGGACCAGTCCTCGGACAGCACCAGCTCCACGCTCACCTCGGCGATCTGCTCGATGGGCTGGACGATGGTGGAGCAGAGATACTCGCCGGTGGCGAAGTCCCGCATGCCGTCGAAGCCGATCACCTGCACGTCCTCCGGCACCCGATGGCCCTGACTGCGGAGAAAGGTGATGATCTGCCGGGCCAGGTGGTCGGTGACGCAGAAGATGCCGTCGAAGTCCAGCACGCCGTCGGTGGTGTGGCTGGTGAGAAAATCGGTAAAGTCGGAGAAGGGGGCGCCGTCCAGCAGGCGGAGCATATCGTAGGGGACGTTGCTCTCCGTGCAGGCGCTGAGGAAGCCGTCTCCCCGCTTGGTGGCCTCGTTGGGCAGGGGGGAGCCGATGCTCAGATAGGCCAGCCGCTTGCAGCCCAGGCGGAGCAGCTGCTGCACCGCCATTTTGCCGCCGCCAAAGTTGTCGCTGGCGACGCAGGGGATGGCGGGACTGATGTGCCGGTCGATGGTGACCAGGGGGGTGTCCGCCTGGATTTTCAGCGCCTCGTTGTAGGACAGGCTGATAATGCCGTCCACCTTGTTTTGCAGGGCCATGTCCAGATAGATCTGCTCCATCTCCGGGCTGGCCTCGGTGGAGCAGAGGAGCATCCGGTAGTTCCGCCGGGCCAGGGCCTTGTTGATGTAATAGGTCAGGGAGGCGAAAAAGGGGTTCAGCGTGTCCGGCACCAGAAACGCCGCCGTATAGGTCTTCCCGGCCTTCAGGCCCTTGGCGTAGCTGTTGACCCGGTAGTCCAGCTTCTTGATGGCGGCCTCCACCTTTTTCTGATAGCTCTTGCCCACCGGAATACCGTTGACCACCTTGGAGACGGTGCCCAGAGCGACGCCGGCCTCCTGGGCCACATCCTTCATGGTGGGGGCGGCGGTTTTCTTTGCCATGATCGATCCCTCTTTTCCTGCGATACGAGGATAAAATACGCCGGGCAGATGAAACGTTCTGCCCTCTTGTTACCCTATTATACACGACAGGCAGGCGCTTGTAAAGATGTAATTTGAAATTTCATGAAACGTTTCTTTTCTGCCGGGGTGGTAAAAATGGACAAATTGTGAACGTGAATTTTGTGTAAAAAGTTGAAAACGACAATTCTGTTCCAAACCGTATTGACAAGTTTGTGGACTTTGGTATATTATCTTTAACAAGATAGAAATAACGTTTCACGAACGGGAATTCACCGCCCGGAACAGGCAATTCCTGAGTGCCTGACCGTGAAACGATATTTCTGCCACCGTGCGGAAGGCGCGCTTTCCCACAGAAGAGAGGAGATGAACAACAGCACGGAAAACCAACCAAGAAAAGGAGTGAGCAAAAGTGAGTTCAAAAACAGCCGTCGCAGATACCCCATTGACGAGCCACAAAATGTCCCTGGCGACGCGGCTTCGTAACAACTGGCAGCTCTATCTGCTGCTGCTCATCCCGGTGATCATTACCATCATCTACAAGTACGTGCCCATGTATGGTATTCAGATCGCATTCCGGGACTTCAAGGCCAGCAGAGGCTACCTGGGCAGCGAGTGGGTCGGATTGTACTGGTTTGAGCGGTTCTTCACCAGCCCCAACTGTGTGCGTATGATCCGCAACACCGTCCTGCTCAGCCTGTACAGTCTGTTGTGGAGCTTCCCCGTTCCCATCATTCTGTCCCTGGCAATCAATCAGCTGCATTTCACCCGCTTCAAGCGCGTGGTGCAGACCGTGCTGTACGCCCCCCATTTCATCTCCACCATGGTCATCTGCGGTATGATCCGCATTTTCCTGAGCCCCTCCGGCGGCCTGGTCAACCTGATCCTGGGCACGCAGACCGACTTTTTGACCATGAGCGAGGCATTCCGCACCATCTACATCGCCAGCGGCATCTGGCAGGATGCAGGCTGGGGCACCATCATCTATCTGGCCACCCTGTCCAGCGTGGACACCAGCCTGTACGAGGCGGCCAAGGTGGACGGCGCGTCCATGTTCCAGCGGATCATCCACATCGACGTCCCGGCCCTGGTCCCCATGGCGGTCCTCCAGCTCATCATGAGCGCAGGCAGCCTGATGAGCGTCGGCTTCGAGAAGGTCTGGCTGCTCCAGACCGACCTGAACAAGGCCACCAGCGACGTCATCGCCGTCTACGTGTACGAACAGGGCATTGAAAACGCCAAGTACAGCTACTCCACCGCTGTGGGCCTGTTCAACACGGTGGTCAACATCATCCTGCTCATCATCGTCAACAAGATCGCGTCCAAGGCATCGGACGTCAGCTTCGTGTAAGGAGGGGTCAGAAATGTCAAAACCTGTTGCCAAATCTCATGGCCTCTCGGATAAGACCAGCGATATCATTCTGGTGGTGTTCTGCTCCATCATCCTGCTGATCGTGGCCTATCCCCTCTATTACATCCTGGTGGCCTCCGTCTCCAACCCCTACGACGTGTACGCCGGAAAGACCTTCCTGCTGCCCAGTGAGTTCACCCTGGACGGCTATGCGGCGGTCTTTGCCGACTCCAGCATCGTCACCGGCTTCCTCAACAGCGTCAAGTACACCGTGGTGGGCACCCTGTTCTCGGTCATTATGATCTATCTGGTGGCCTACCCCCTGAGCCAGAAGTCCATGCCCGGGCGCTCCTTCTTCAGCATCTTCTTCATTGTCACCATGTATTTCGGCGGCGGCCTGATCCCCACCTACCTGGTGGTCAAGGACACCGGACTGATCGGCAATATGTGGTCGCTGTTTCTCCCCGGCGGCGTGGCGGTGGGCAATATGATCATCGTCCGCAACTACATCGAGAACAGCATCCCCAAGGAGCTGATGGAGGCCGCCCAGATCGACGGCGCCTCCCATCTGCGGGTGTTCTGGAACATCATCATTCCCCTCTCCCGCCCCATTATGGCGGTCATGGTGGTCTTTAGCATGGTGGCCTACTGGAACGACTGGTTCACCCCCATGATCTACCTGACCTCTGAGCAGGCGTCCCTCCCCCTGGTACTGCGCAACATCCTGATCAAGTCCAGCGTCAGCACTGCCCAAGCCTCCACCATTTCCGGCGGCTACGCCGAGATGAACAAGCTCACCGAGATGCTGAAATTCTCCTCCATGGTGGTGGCGGCCGTGCCCATGCTGGTGTTCTATCCCTTCGTCCAGAAGTACTTCGAGAAGGGCTTTATGGCGGGAGCTGTCAAGGGCTAAGGCTCTGCGATAGAACGTACCATCCACCCATCCAAATCTAATGAGAAAAGGAGCAAGATCATGAAACACACTCGTATCACCAAGCTGCTCTCCCTGCTGCTGGCTCTGGCCATGATGTGCGGTCTGCTGGCAGGCTGCGGCGGCGGCGACACCACCACCGACGCCACGGGCGACGAGGACTCCAGCTCCGGCGACGCCGTTGCCACTGAGGCCAGCGACAACACCGACCAGACCGAGTTCGACATCATGGGCGCCATCTCCGCCCTGAGCGGCGGCTATGAGGACAATGAGGTCCTCAACAGCATGATGGAAGAGGCCGGTATCACCATCAACTGGAACCTGATGAGCGATTCCGTGGCCGAGCAGGTCAACATCAAGATCGCCGGCGGCGACCTGCCTGACGCCTTCATCGCCGTGGGCTTCAGCAACTACGACCTGGCCGCCTATGGCGAGGACGGCACCTTTATCGACCTGACCCCCTACCTCACTGAGGAGTATATGCCCAACCTGGCCAAGATCCTGGAGGAGCATCCTGAGATCAAGGCCGCTATCACCCAGGCGGACGGCGGCATCTACGGCCTGCCCGCCGCTGAGCAGATGGGCACCGCCGGTATCGGCGCCGAAGAGGACTACTCCATCTACTCCATCCCCCAGTACAGCATGATCAACAAGGCATGGCTGGACTACCTGGGCCTGGACGTCCCCACCACTCTGGACGAGCTCCACGACTGCCTGGTGGCCTTCGCTGAGAACGACATGAGCGCCACCTATTACGGCAACGATGCCGGCACCACCATTCCCATGTCCACCGGCTTTGACCAGTGGTGCTGGGGCCAGAACATCTTCTATGCCGGCTTCGGCTTCACCAACTGGCCCAACGACGTCTGCAACGACCTGGTCCTCTATGAGGACGGCACCGTTGACTTCGTCTGCGACGACGACGGCTACCGCGAGGCTCTGACCTACTTCCATGAGTGGTATGCTGAGGGCCTGATGGACGTGGAGATGTTCTCCCAGGATACCACCCAGCTCATGTCCAAGTGCCAGCAGGGCTATGTGGGCGTGTCCACCTGGTGGTACATCGAGGAGCTGATGGGCGACTACGCCGACGACTATGTGTTCCTGCCCATCCTGGAAGGC
Organism: Clostridiales bacterium; assembly: GCA_021205725.1. Lineage (GTDB taxonomy): Bacteria > Bacillota > Clostridia > Oscillospirales > Oscillospiraceae > Onthomonas. Next base: position 20,877 of record JAJPWY010000015.1, on the reverse strand, counting down.
CCCGACGGCACCTATAACGTCACCCTCCGCACCGGCGGCGCCACCAACAGCGGCAACCTGAGCATCACCTCCGCCTGCGAGAGCCCCGCCAACCTGCTCAAGTTCTTCGACCAGTGGTATGCCGGTGAGAACGTCATGCAGCTCCAGTACGGCCCCATCGGCGTCTACTTCACCGAGCAGGACGAGACCGGCAAGTGGCTGTCCATCACCGACGAGGAGGCCCAGGAGCTCTACGGCAAGTCCGCCGGCGAGGTGAAGGGCCAGTACGAGGTCTACGGCCCCAAGCTGATCCTCAGCAGCTACTATGACGAGTACTTCTACATGGAGGACCGTGCCATCGAGCGGCTCACCGACCTGTATGAGTACTGGATGCCCTACGTCACCGACACCTCCGTCTTCCCTGTGGACTGCGTCTACACCCAGGAGGAGCTGGACATCATCGACCGCTACAAGGCGGACTTCGAGAGCGCCGTCGCCGAGCAGGAGGGCCTGTGGATCAAGGACGGCGGCCCCACCGACGAGGAGTGGGAGGCCTATAAGGAGATGCTGGTCAACAACTGCGGCATGAACGAGCTGCTCCAGGTCTACTCCGACGCCTACGCCCGTTACGCTGCACAGGAGTGAGCTCCCTCTGCATGATTTCCCCCAAGTGATTTCCCCAAGACCCAGCCGGGCGGACCCTGTTCGCCCGGCCGTGGTCAAAGCAGCGGAAGTTTTCCGCTGTTTTGACCATGCAAAACATCACCCGTCTGGAGGTTATTCACTATGACAAGCGAAAAACTGCAAAAGGCCCGGGATTATGAGGCGCAGTATGCCCCGTTTATTCCCTGCACCGATCGCCCGGCCTTTCATCTCAGCCCCTGTATCGGCTGGATGAACGATCCAAACGGCTTTTCCTACTACAAGGGGCAGTATCATCTGTTCTATCAGTACCATCCCTACAGCACCAACTGGGGCCCCATGCACTGGGGCCACGCCACCAGCCCTGATCTGCTCCGGTGGACCTATCAGCCCTGCGCCCTGGCGCCGGATCAGCCCTATGACAACGGCGGCTGCTTCTCCGGCAGCGCAGTGGAGCTGCCCGACGGCCGTCAGCTGCTGCTCTATACCGGGGTCCAGCGCCGCTGCCGGGAGGACGGCGTTCGTCAGGACATCCAGACCCAGTGCGTGGCCATCGGAGACGGGCTGAACTACGAAAAGCTGGACGTGAACCCCGTGCTGGACGAGAGCGACCTCCCCGCCGGAGGCAGCCCCTTCGACTTCCGTGACCCGAAGATCTGGCAGGAGAAGGACGGCAGCTATGCCTGCGTGGTGGGCAACCGCCCCGCCGACGGCAGCGGCTCCCTGCTGCTGTACCGGTCAGAGGATGCCATCCACTGGCATTTTGACACCATCATCGACCAGTGCTACAACGAATTCGGCAAGATGTGGGAGTGTCCGGACTTCTTCCCTCTGGATGGGAAGTGGGTGGTGCTCACCAGTCCCCAGGACATGAGCGTCAGCGGCCTGGAATTCCACAACGGCAACGGCACCCTCTGCATCATCGGCAGCTATGACCGGGAGAGCGGCCACTTCGAGCGGGAACGGCTGCAATCCATCGACTACGGCATCGACTTCTACGCCACCCAGACCATCGAGAGCCCGGACGGGCGGCGGATTATGGTGGCCTGGATGCAGAACTGGGACGCCTGCGCCCTGCCCAACCGGGACCAGCGCTGGTTCGGCCAGATGGCCCTGCCCAGAGAGCTGAGCATCCGGGGCGGGCGGCTCATCCAGAACCCCATCCGGGAGCTGGAGCAGCTCCACGGCCGCCGGGTCTGGCATCAGGGCATCGTCTGCGAGGAGGCCACCCTCCGGGGAGTGTACGGCAGAATGTTGGACATGACCGTCACCCTCCAGCCCATCGCCGGGGACGTGTACCAGTGCTTCAAGCTGCGGGTGGCCAAGGGCAGCCAGCACTACACCATGATTACATACAAGCCTCGCACCTCCATCCTGCGCATCGACCGGAGCAACTCCGGCTCCTGCCGGGATTTGGTCCACGAGCGGAAGTGCCTGGTGCGCAACCAGGGCGGGGCGCTGAAGCTCCGGGTGGTGCTGGACCGGTTCAGCATCGAGCTGTTCGTCAACGACGGGGAACAGGCCCTGAGCACCACCATCTACACACCTCTGACCGCCGACGGCATCAGCTTTGAGTGCCAGGGCCAGGTCATGATCGAGGTGGAAAAATACGACCTTCTGACCGGGAAAGGAGAGAGCGAGCATGTATGATGTGACCGCGCTGGGGGAGCTGCTCATCGACTTTGCCTGCAAGAGCACGGACGGGGCGGGCTACCCCACCATGGCCGCCAACCCCGGCGGCGCGCCGGGCAACCTGCTGGCTGCCCTGAACGCCTACGGCTGTAAGACCGCCATGCTGGGCAAGGTGGGAGACGACGCCTTCGGACACCTGCTGCTGGGCACGCTGGACGGGGCCGGAATTGAGACGAAGGGCATCCGGGTGGACGACTCCGTGTTTACAACCCTGGCATTTGTCACCTTTGACCAAACGGGCAACCGGCATTTCAGCTTTGCCCGGAAGCCGGGGGCGGACACCTGCCTCCGGTTCGAGGAGCTGGACCTGTCCCTCATCGATGACTGCCGGGATTTCCACTTCGGCACCCTGAGCCTCACCGACGAGCCGGTGCGCACCGCCACCCAGAAGGCGGTGGCCTACGCCAAAGCCCGGGGCAAGCTCATCTCCTTTGACCCCAACCTCCGCAAGCCCCTGTGGAAGGACCTGGAGGAAGCGAAAAAGCAAATCCTGTGGGGCCTCGCCCAGGCGGACATCGTAAAAATCAGCGACGAGGAGACGGCGTTTCTCTGGGGCTGCACCCCGGAGGCGGCGGCGGAGCGGCTCCACCGGGAGTTCGGCGTGACCGTGGCCTTTATCACCCTGGGGCCGGAGGGCTGTCTCTACAGCGGAAACGGCTTCCAGGGACAGGTGGACACCCCCTCCGGCATCCAGGTGCGGGACACCACCGGAGCCGGGGACATCTTCGGCGGCAGCGTCCTCAGCCGTCTGCTGTCGCTGCACAAGCCATTGGAGGAGCTCACTGACGGAGAGCTGTGGGACGCCACCCGGTTTGCCTGCTGCGCCGCCAGCCTGTCCACCCAGAGCTATGGCGGTATCTCCAGCGTGCAGCCCATAGAGGCGGTACTGAAATTAGCCGGATTGTGAGGAGGAATGTTGTGATGAAAAAGAGAGTTTGGACCCTCTGCCTGCTGGCCTGCTTTCTGCTTGCGACCGCCCTGAGCGGCTGCAATGCAGAGAACGGGGAGACCGGAGAGAGCGGGGGAGACCAGTCCGCGGACAGCGCCGCCCAGGTGGAGGAAAACCTGCTGCTCTATCTCCCCTTTGACGAGGGGACGGGGACGGCGATTACCGACGCCAGCGGCAATCTGCCGGAGGGGGAGCTGAGCTACACCTACACCAACGCCCTCTATATGGACAGCCAGGACCCCCAGTGGCGGACGGACGGCGTCTCCGGCGGCTCCCTGCTGTTTGACGGCAACTCCACCTGCATCTCCTACAGCAAGAACGACATCCAGGTGGAGGGCTCCGTCTTTTCCGTCAGCGTGTGGTTCGCCCCCCGCACCTTCGAGTGGGATGACCCCTACGCCGAGGAGAACGGCACCCAGGCGCTGACGGGCATCGTCTCCCAGTGCTCCAAGGACAGCTGCACCGGATTCCAGCTGGGCTACCAGCGGTACGGCAAGCTCTGCTTCGAGGTGGGCACCGGCGAGGAGTGGCTGACTCTCTGGGGAGACGCCAACCTGGAAAAGTATGAGTGGAACTGCGTCACAGCGGTCTTCGACGGGGAGAACGGCCAGATGAGCCTGTATCTCAACGGCGAGTGTGTGGGCAGCATGGACATCGCCCAGGGCAGCGCCATCGCCCCGGCCAATCAGCAGCTGCTGGTGGGCCGCAGCTGCGAGGCCTCCCGCCTGGGCGTGGGCTACATCAATATGTGCAGCGGCCTGATGGACGAGCTGAAGCTGTACAATGAGGCCCTCTCCGCGGAGACGGTGGCCGAGGCCTATGGGGCCGTCACCGTGCCGGAGATCGACTTCGACGCCATCTGGCTGCAAAATATCCTCACCGAGGACGAGTATAAGCCCCAGTACCACGGCGGCCCCTATCAGTACTGGATGAACGAACCCCACGCCCCGGTCTACTACAACGGCAAGTATCACCTGTTCTTCCAGGAGAACATGAGCGGCACCTACTGGCGCAACATCTGCTGGGGCCATCTGGTCAGCGACGACATGGTGACCTGGACCCCGGTGGAGGAGGCCATCGTCCCCACAGAGGATTCCGTGGTGCCGGACGGCGTGTGGTCGGGCAATGCGGCCTATGATGTCAACGGCGTGCCCCTGCTGTTCTTCACGGCGGGCAACGACGCCTATGCCACCGACGGCCTGATCTCCAACCAGAACATCGGCGTGGCCTATCCCGCCGATCTGTCCGACCCGGATCTGGTGGAGTGGGTCATCTATGACGAGCTGGCCGTGGTGCAGCAGGAGGGCCAGGGCCGGGCCGGCGAGTTCCGGGACCCCTATGTCTGGGAGCACGAGGGGGCATGGTATATGCTGATTTGCTCCGGCAGCAGCACCTCCAACGGCGGCAGCGCCCTGCTCTACAAGACGGAGACGCTGGAGCTGCTGTCGGACGGCACCATCGACATGGACTGGCAGTATATCGGCCCCATCTATGAGATGGAGAACCAGAGCATGACCTACGGCACCAGCTGGGAGCTGCCCATCCTGCTCACCCTGTCCAACGAGGACGGCACCGTGACCAAGGATGTGTTCATCATCTCCCCCGCCCCGGCGTCCTCTGCGGACAACAAGGTGTATTACTTCATCGGCACCTTCGACTATGAGACCGGCGCCTTCACTCCGGACGAGGCCTATGCCGACGGCCCGGCCATCCTGGACTACGGCGACAACGTGTTCACCGGCCCCAGCGCCTATGTGGACGCCGAGACCGGAGAGACCTATCTGTTCTCCATCATGCAGGATCAGCGCTCGGTGGCAGAGCAGGGGGCTGCAGGCTGGGCCCATAACGTGGGACTGGCCCGCCGGATCTGGCTCAACGACGACGGCTCTGATCTGAAGGTCTCCCCCACCGACGCCCTCCACGACCTGGAGACGGAGGTGCTCATCGACGAGACGGATCTGACCGCAGAGGAGGCCGACGCCCTGCTCCAGGAGATCAGCGGCGATATGCTCTATATCCGGGTGACCTTCACCGACATTCAAGCGGAGAAGGTCGGCATCAACCTGCTGGAGAGCGAGGACGGCCGGGATGTGACCGACTTCTACTACACCACCGGCGACAGCACCATCCACGGGGAGACGGCCAACCGGGGCGACGGCTCCACCACCAGCTTCGTCTCCGGCGCACTGGAGCTGGACGACGGCAGCCTGACCATGGAGATCTATCTGGATCGGTCGCTGGTGGAGGCGTTCTTCAACGACACCAAGGCCATCTCCATGCGGGCCTACCCGGAGGGAGAGGACTCCGACGGACTGTCCCTCTTCGCCGAGGGCGGCGACGTGACAGTGCAGGAGCTGTACGTGGCAGAGATGGGCTCTATTTACACAGCGGAGTAAACACACTCGTTCACAGAGAGACCCTCGGGCTCGTCCCCGGGGGCCTCTTTTTGTGCGCTGATGAGTCAAATGGACACATTCGGTTGCAAATGCGGTCGAAATGTGGTATCGTGTCAACAGAAAATCCCGATCGCCCCTCAGACCCAAGGAGGAACCTCATGCAAAATAACCTGAAACGATACCCGGCGCTGCTGCTGGCAGTCTGCCTGTTCCTGTCTGCTCTGACCCAGCCTGCCCTGGCGTTGGAGACAGGGGAGGATCTGCCGGCCGCCGAGGAGACGGTGGAGACTGACCTGACAGAGCAGGAGGAGACCGCTGTAGCCGACCTCCCAGAGGAAGCACAGGAGGAGTTGTCGGAGACTGAGACAGCCGCCGAGGAGACCACAGAGGACGATGACTCTGACAGCGGCACAGCCGACGCCCCCGGCATTACTGCCATAGGCACCGCCATTGAGAAGGATACCTCCTATGTCTATGTCACCTGGGAGGCGGTGGGAGAGTACGACTACCAGATCCTCCGCAGCACGGACGGGGGAGAGTATGCCCTGGTGGGCTATGCCTCCTATCCCGGAGCGGACGAGACGGAGGCCACCTATCAGGACGCAGAGGCGAGCCTGTACCATACCTATTCCTACGCCGTCTGCTGCATCGATGACAGCGGAGATGTGGTCAGCGAATACGCTTATTCCGACGCCCACTACTTCCCCTCCGGCGACTGCGGGGACGATGTGACCTGGACGCTCACCTCAGAGGGACTGCTGACCGTCAGCGGTTCCGGCACCATGGTGGAGGCGTGGGATGCGGGATATGCCGATTGGTACTACATTCGGACAGAGGTACAGGCGGTGGAGATCGAATATGGCGTCACCTCAGTGGCCCCCTACGCCTTCCAGGAGTGTACTGCGCTTACGAACGTCTCCATTGCAGACAGCGTCACCGCCATCGGCGACTGCGCCTTCTATGGCTGCACCGGCCTGACCGAGATTGCTATCCCGGAGGGGGTCACACAGATCTCTTACCGTACCTTCTACCTGTGTACTGCCCTGGCCTCCGTATCCCTGCCCTCTACCGTGACGGCGATCGGAGACGGGGCCTTCGGCAACTGCACCGGCCTGACCAGCCTGACCCTTCCCGATGAATTGACCTCTCTGGGCAAGTCCGCCCTCTACAACTGCACCGGCCTGACCAGCCTGGTCATTCCCGACGGGGTGACGACGCTGCCCATGAATGTGCTCTATGGCTGTACCGGGCTCACCAGCCTGACGCTCCCTGACGGCCTCACCGAGCTGGGAATCCGGGCACTGTTCAACTGCTCCGGGCTCACCGGCCTGGAGCTGCCGGACACGCTGACTGCCATCGGGAGCGGGGCGCTCCAGAGGTGCAGCGGGCTTTCCGAGCTGACGATCCCCGCCTCCGTGAACTCCATCGGCGCAGACGCCTTTTATGACTGCACTGGCCTGGAGACGGTGGCTTTCCTGGGCGCACCGCCGGCGACCCTGTCCGACTGGTTTGGGAATACCGCCTGTACCGCCACCGTCCCGGAGGAATATGCCGATGAATGGTTTGCCCTTGACCTGTCCGCCGCAGGCAGCCAGGTCACCTGGTGCTGTCAGCAGACAGACGGCAGCCTGATCTGGCAGGCACCCAGTCTGACCGCCGTATCCGGCAGCAGCCAGGGAGTCACAGTCACCTGGCAGGCCCTCTCCGGCGTCTCCGGCTACCGGGTCTATCGAAAGACGGCCAGCGGCAGCTGGACGGCGCTGGGGGACACCACGGACACCTCCTGGCTGGATGCCGTGGCCGACGGCGAAACCTACATTTACGCCGTGACTGTCCTGGACGGTCAGGGACAGGAGGCCAGCGACCTCTCCACAGCATCTGCCATCACCGTGACTGCCGCTCCCTGTGGCAGCTCGCTGACCTGGACATGGTCGGAGAATACGCTGACCGTCTCCGGCACGGGAGCCATGTATGATCTGACCGGTCAGACCCGGGGCTGGGAGGCTCTGACGGAGAAGACGGCTGCCGTTGTCCTGGAGGACGGCGTCACCTCTGTGGGAGCCGGGGCGTTCCGGGGCATGATCGCCGTGACCTCTGTGACGCTGCCGGATACCGTCACTGCGGTGGGCGATTCCGCCTTTTACGGCTGCACCGGCCTGACCAGACTGACCTTCCCGGCAGGGCTGACTGCCCTGGGAACCGACGCCCTTTCCGGCTGCACCGCCCTGCGGCGGGTGTATTTCTCCGGAGACGGGCAGAGCAATTTCGAGAGTCAGGAGGACACCGCCTCCGTCACCTTCTACTATCCCGCCGAGGAGTACAGCTGGACGGCGGAGCAGCGCATGGCGGTCAGCAGCGACAGCGTCTGGAAGGGCTGGACGCCCTCCACCGGAGAGCTGTATACCAAGGCGACCCCGGTGACCACCGTCACCCAGACCGATACCCCCACGGTCATCCTCTCCTGGGACAGCGTCAGCGGCGTCTCCTCCTACGTCGTCCTGCGCAGGGCGGTGGGTTTTTCCACCTGGACGGTGCTGGGAGAGACGGACGGGACATCCTGGACGGACGACAGCCCGCTGACCGGGGACAGCCAGTACGCCGTCCGCTGCTATGACAGCGACGATGAGAGCTATCTCAGCTGGTACGACATTGGAGAGGTATTCCTGGAGGACAGCAGCCAGGTGGAGTACCTGGACACCCCGGAGGTGAGCCTGTCCAACGCCGCTACCGGAGTGGCGGTCACCTGGAATGCCATTGAAGGGGCAGAGGGCTACCGCATCTACCGTAAGACCACCGGCGGCTGGACAACGCTGGAGTATATGACCTCTACCAGCTACACCGACACCACGGCCAGCAGCGGAACCACCTATTACTACACTGTCCGGGCCTATGCGGGGTCAGTCCTCAGCGACTATGAGACCGATCGCACCATCCTGTATCTGGCCCAGCCTGAGTTCACTCTGGAAAACACCTCCTCCGGAGTCCAGGTGACCTGGAGCACAGTGTCCGGAGCGACAAGCTACCGCGTCTACCGCAAGGTCAGCGGCGGCAACTCCTGGACAAGGATTGCCACTGTCTCCAGCAGCACCCTGACCTATACAGATACGGCGGTGGAGGACGGCAGCGGCACCACCTATTACTACACGGTTCGGGCGGTCTCCGGCAACACCCTGGGAAGTTATGACAGTAGCAAATCCATCGTGCGGCTGGCCCAGCCCACCGTCACCCTGTCCAACGCCTCTACCGGCGTGACGGTAAAGTGGGGCGCGGTGACAGGAGCGACAAGCTACCGCATCTACCGCAAGACGGTTAGCGGCTCCTGGCAAAATCTTGGTTCTGTCTCCAGCAGTACGCTGACCTATACAGATACGGTGGTAGCGGACAACAGCGGCACCACCTATTACTACACGGTTCGGGCGGTCTCCGGCAGCACCCTGGGAAGCTATGACAGCAGCAAATCCATCGTGCGGCTGGCGCAGCCCACCGTTACCCTGTCCAACGCCGCTACCGGCGTGACGGTAAAGTGGGGCGCGGTGACGGGAGCCACGGGGTACACCGTCTGGCGGAAGACCAGCGGCGGCTCCTGGGCTAAGATCACCACAGTCTCCAGCAGTACGCTGACCTACACGGACACGACGGCGAGCAGCGGCACCACCTATTACTATACGGTTCGTGCGGTCTGCAACGGCACACTGAGCAGCTATGTGACCAACAAATCCATCACCCGATAAGCGGCGCTGCGCACGGCGGCGAGAAGGGAGCGTCTTTTCATGCATCTGTTTTTGACCAGCAGCCCTTGTACCCGGGGCGCGCCGGAGGGGGTGGATCTCCCCTGCACCCTGGAGGAGGCCAACGGCTTTGTGGAGCTGCTGGCCCAGCGCTGGCCGGAGAAGGCCCGGTGCCTCATCGTCTGCGCCGACCCGGAGGCGTTCACCGCCAACGACGAGATGATGGATACCTTTTACAGGGCCTTTCGCTATCACGAGCTGCCCCTGGCGGACATGGCCCTCTGCGACGGGCGGAACGAGGGGGACGCAGAGGCGCTGGTGCGCGGGAGCGACGTCATTCTCCTCTCCGGCGGCCACGTCCCCACGGAGAACGCCTTTTTCAGCCGCATCCGCCTGCGGGAGCTGCTGGAGGGCTTTGACGGTATCCTGATCGGGATCAGCGCAGGGACGATGAACTGTGCCGACACGGTATACGCCCAGCCGGAGCTGGAGGGGGAGGCCGATGACCCGGACTATCAGCGGTTTATCCCCGGCCTGGGACTGACCGATATCAATGTAGATGGTTCGGGACAATATCCTGGACGGACAGCGGCTGTTTGAGGACATCACCTTTGGGGACAGCTTCGGCAACTGCTTCTTCGCCCTCCCGGACGGCAGCTTTTTCCTCGTCGAGGACGGGGAGACCTGGCTCTTCGGCGAGGCCTACCAGATCAGCGACGGGGAGATCGAGCAGATCTGCGCAGACGGGGAGGAGCTTCGGCTGGAGTGACGACAGCCGTTTGATGTTCTTTCATAACAGAGCAGGAGCAGCCGGTGATTCGTTCACCGACCGCTCCTGTTATCTTTCTGTCAGCTTCCATAAAACACCGTCTCCAGCATCAGGCCGTGGGGCGGCAGCGCTCCTGCGGCGGCGCTCCGGTCTTTGGCCGCCAGCACCGTCGGCATGGAGTCCGGCTCCCGCAGGCCCAGCCCCACCTCCACCAGCGTCCCGGAGAGGATGCGCACCATGCGGTTGAGAAATCCGTCTCCCCGGAACCGCAGCTCCACCACCTGGTCAGACCGGGTCACGGAGATAGCGCTCACCGTCCGGACGGTGGACTTTTTGTACCGGCTCAGGCCGCAGAAGGAGCGGAAATCGTGCTTCCCCTCCAGCAGCCGGGCGGCGGCCTCCATCCGCTCCAGATCCAGGGATCGGGGGAGGGCATAGCGGTATTTCCGGCCGAAGACGTCCGGCTCCGGGGAATTCCAGATGCGGTAGACATACACCTTGCCCCGGGCGGAGAGCCGGGCGTGGAACCGGGGCTCGGCACAGGACAGGGAGAGGACGCCGATGTCCTCTGGGAGATAGCGGTTCAGCCCCTCCAGCAGGGCGGCGCAGTCGAGCGCCCGCTCCAGGCGGAAGGAGACGACCTGCCCGGCGGCGTGGACGCCTGCGTCCGTCCGCCCGGCGGCGCTGACCTCCACAGCCTGCCCGGTGAGACGGGAGAGGACAGCCTCGACTTTGGCCTGGATGGTGTTTTGGGTGTTGCCCTGGCTCTGCCAGCCCTGGTAGCGGCTGCCGTCGTAGGCCAAAATCATGCGGTAGTTCTGCATGGACGAAACCTCCTGTGTCCGGAACGGAAACTGACGGGAGGAAGAGCTCTCCCCGATACAGGCATATCATAGCACGTACCGGGGAAAAAGTCACCGGGATGCCGGGAAAAAGAGGAAATCTTTGCCCTGTTTTCCCTATTTGTTCTTCCATTTTGGAAAAAACGTGTTATAATAACGAGCAGTAAGCAGCGCCCGGCGGCGCTGGAACGGAGAGGAAGTGCCCCCATGAAATGCCCCTACTGCGGAAAGGTGGACAGCAAGGTGGTGGATTCCCGCCCTGCCGACGACGGAGAGAGCATCCGTCGGAGACGGGAGTGCCTGGCCTGCGGCAAACGGTTCACCACCTATGAGACGGTGGAGACCCTGCCGCTGATCGTGGTCAAAAAGGACGGCAGCCGACAGAGCTTTGAACGGGACAAGGTGCTCCGGGGAATCATCCATGCGTGCGCCCAGCGGCCGGTCCCCATGGAGACGATGGAGCGCATCGCCAACGAGGTGGAGCAGGAGCTGCAAAACTCCATGAACCGTGAGGTCACTGCCGTCCGCATCGGCGAGCTGGTGATGGAAAAGCTCAAGGTGGTGGACGAGGTGTCCTACGTCCGCTTCGCCTCGGTGTACCGACAGTTCAAGGATATTGATTCCTTTATGGAGGAGCTGAACAAGCTGCTGGCAGAGCGATAAGCTGCAACAGACCCGGCCTGTGCGTCGCACAGACCGGGTCTGTCCGTCTGCTTTGGAGCGGCGGACAGAAAGCCCCACCGCTTCCCGCTTTGCCACATTTTGGAACGATCATGTTGTCGAATTTTAATTGTTTCTTCCGTAAACCATTGCTTTTTCAAAAGTTGTATGATAAAATTTGAATTGCATTCTATTACGTGGCAACACAGGAAAGAGGGATGAAAACTGTGCAACCAGACAATGTCATTGAGATGCTCCACATTACAAAGGAGTTTCCCGGCATCATTGCCAACGACGACATCACCCTCCAGCTCCGCCGGGGGGAGGTACACGCTCTGCTCGGCGAAAACGGTGCGGGAAAATCCACGCTGATGAGCGTCCTCTTCGGGCTGTATCAGCCGGAGAAGGGCATCATCAAGAAAAACGGCCAGGAGGTCAAGATCAACGACCCCAACGACGCCACCGCCCTGGGAATCGGCATGGTTCACCAGCACTTTAAGCTTATCGAGGTGTTTACCGTCCTGGACAACATCATTCTCGGCGCAGAGACTACCAAGATGGGCTTCCTCCAGAAGAAGGAGGCTCGGAAAAAGGTGGAGGCCCTCTCCGAGAAGTACGGTCTGAAGGTAGACCTGGACGCCAAGGTGGAGGACATCACCGTGGGTATGCAGCAGCGGGTAGAGATCCTGAAAATGCTGTATCGTGACAACGAGATCCTGATCTTTGACGAGCCCACCGCCGTCCTCACTCCCCAGGAGATCGACGAGCTGCTCATCACCATGCGGGCCTTCGCCGACGAGGGCAAGAGCATCCTGTTCATCTCCCACAAGCTCAACGAGATCATGCAGGTGGCCGACCGGGTCACCGTCCTCCGGAAGGGCAAGTATGTCGGCACTGTGGACACCAAGGACACCGACAAGCAGAGCCTGTCCAACATGATGGTGGGCCGCCCGGTGCAGCTGGAGGTGGTCAAGGACGAGGCAAAGCCCACGGACACCGTCCTCCACGTAGAGAACCTGACCGTCCCCTCCACCACCCACAAGCGCAACGCCGTCAACGGCGTCTCCTTCGACGTGCGTGCGGGCGAGATCGTCTGCATCGCCGGTATCGACGGAAACGGCCAGAGCGAGCTGGTCTACGGACTGACCGGTCTGGAGAAGAGCTCCGGCGGCACCGTCACCCTCTGCGGGAAGGACATCTCCCACGCCACCATCCGTCAGCGTGGAGAGAATATGAGCCACATCCCCGAGGACCGGCACAAGCACGGCCTGATCCTGGACTTCACCCTGGAGCAGAATATGGTGCTCCAGCGGTTCCAGGAGCCTCAGTTCCAGCACTTCGGCTTTATCAACGCCCCCGCCGTGCGGGAGTATTCCGACCGGCTCATCGAGCAGTATGACGTCCGCTCCGGCCAGGGCTCCATCACCACCGCCAGAAGCATGTCCGGCGGCAACCAGCAGAAGGCGATCATCGCCCGGGAGCTGGATCGGGACAAGCCCCTGATTATGGCCGTCCAGCCCACCCGTGGCCTGGACGTGGGCGCCATCGAGTACATCCACGGCCAGCTGGTGGCGGCCCGGGACGCAGGCCACGCCGTGCTCCTGGTTTCCCTGGAGCTGGACGAGGTCATGAGCCTGAGCGACCGCATCCTGGTCATGTACGAGGGTGAGATCGTGGGCGAGCTCGACCCGAAAAAGACAAACGTTCAGGAGCTGGGCCTCTACATGGCCGGAGCGAAACGTCAGACCGGAAAGGAGGCCAAGGGCGCATGAAAGAGCGGCTTTCCAACCTGTACGCCAAGGACGGCGTCAAGACAGTCCTGTCCTCCATCATCTCGATCATCATCGGCATGGTCGTAGGAAGCATCATCATCGTTATCGTAGGTGCGTGCACCTCCTCCCTGGGCATCAGCAGCGTGGGCGAGGGCATCCAGCTGGTGTTCGGCGGCCTGTTCAGCACCGGCCGGGACGCCGCAGGCAACCTGACCTTCGGCTTCAACTCCACCAACCTGGGCAATATGCTCTTCCGGGCCTTCCCGTTGATCATGACCGGCCTCTCCGTGGCCATCGCCCAAAAGACCGGCCTGTTCAACATCGGTGCGCCGGGACAGTACCTGATGGGCACCGCCGCCACGTTGTATGTGGCCCTGAGCATCCCCACCTCCACCTCCACCCTGTATGAGGGCGGCACCACCCCCGCCTGGCTGGTGTGGCTGCTGGCCTTCCTGGCCGGTATGCTGGCGGGCGCCATCTGGGGCGCCATCCCCGGTCTGGTCAAGGCCTACCTGAACATCAACGAGGTGCTGGCCTGCATCATGTGCAACTGGATTGCCGCCAACCTGGTCACCTGGATGTTTGACGGCAGCGCGCTCCGCAACACTCTGGAGTCCGGCAAGACCGGCTACATCTACAAGACCAGCTACAATGGGGTGGCCACCGCCAAGATGGGGCTGGACAACATCTTCCCCGACTCCCAGGTCAACGGCGGCATCGTCATCGCCATCGTCATGGCCATCCTGGTCTACATCCTCATGAGCAAGACCACTATGGGCTTTCAGCTCAAGGCCTGCGGCAGCAACCGCCACGCCGCCCGGTATGCGGGCATCTCCGACAAGCGGAACATCGTCCTGTCCATGGCCATCGCCGGTGCGCTGGCGGGCGCAGGCGCATCCCTCTACTACCTCTCCGGCAATACTGAGTTCTTCTGGTCTACCTATCAGTCCCTCCCGGACGCCGGATTCAACGGCATCCCGGTGGCTCTGCTGGCGGCCAACAACCCCATCGGCGTCATCTTCACCGCCATGTTCATGTCCATGCTGGACATCTGCGGCCTGCAGCTGACCAACCTGACCGCCTATAACGAGTACATCACCGACGTCATTATCGCTGTCATCGTCTACCTGAGCGCCTTCTCCCTGGTCATCAAGCAGCTGCTCACCGCCCGGAAGAAGCACAAGGACGAGCCCACAGCGGCAGCCACGACTACGGCGGACGCCGCACCTCCCACAGGAGAGGACACGAAACCGGACGCTGCGGTTCAACAGACTGTGAAAGGAGACGATTGATCATGGTAGACCTGATTCAAAAAACGCTGCTGTACGCCGTTCCCCTGATGATCGTCGCCCTGGCCGGTGTGTTTGCCGAGCGCAGCGGTATCATCAACCTGGCACTGGAAGGCATTATGATCTTCGGTGCCTTCGTGGGCGTGTGGTTCGTCCGTTTGGTGCAGGAGTGGGGCTGGTTCGCAGAGGCCAAGGCCAACGGCGACTGGCTGGCTTTACAGGGCTTTGAGCTGTTGGCCATGCTGGTATCCGCCCTTCTGGGCGCAGTCTTCTCCCTGCTGCTGAGCTTCGCCTCGGTCAACCTAAAGGCAGACCAGACCATCGGCGGCACCGCACTGAACCTGATGGCCCCCGCCCTGGTGCTGTTCCTCATCCGTATCCTGGCCAACCAGAGCACCCTCTACATGGCCGAGGGCGACGCCGCCAGCTGGTTCATGATTAAGAAGTCCACCCTGGGCATCGACAGCTCCACCGAGCTGAACCCCATCCTGGAGATCCTCATCAACAAGGTGTATCTGGCCACCTATGTCTGTATCCTCCTGTTTGTGATTCTATCCATCCTGCTGTACAAGACCCGGTTCGGCCTGCGCCTCCGCTCCTGCGGTGAGAATCCTCAGGCGGCGGACTCCCTGGGCATCAACGTGTACAAAATGCGGTACGCCGGCACCACCATCTCCGGCGCACTGGCCGGTCTGGGCGGCTTCGTCTACGCTCTGACCACTGCCGGCTGCTCCGCCAACGGCGACGTGGCAGGCTTCGGCTTCCTGGCCCTGGCCGTCATGATCTTCGGCAACTGGAAGCCGCTGAACATCGCCGGCGCCGCCCTGCTGTTCGGCCTGTTCAAGTACATCGCCGCCTCCTACTCCAGTATCGAGGTGCTGAGCAACCTGGGTATCAGCTCCTACTTCTATCGCCTGCTGCCCTACCTGGTCACCCTGATCGTTCTGGCCTTCACCTCCAAGAAGTCCAGAGCCCCCAAGGCGGAGGGCATCCCCTACGACAAGGGCCAGCGGTAAGCGGCCCGGAACAGAATCTCAAAAGAACGCCGAAGGGAGGCCGTGCAGCTGCACGGCCTCCCTCAGTGCGTCAGGAAGGGCCTTTGACACACCGAGTACGATTTTAAACCCGGAAAAATGAATTGTCCCGGTGGGTACGGCAAGCGTCCTCGTGAAACAGGGCATGGCTTTCCCGCTGATTGCCGATATCCGCTTGACAGATGGACGCCCATATGCTATCCTTTCTATAGACACCCCCCTGGGGTGGGGTGCTATAGGGCAATGGAAAGGAAATGGATATGAAGCAGTCTTTTTCTGTCACCGGGATGAGCTGCGCTGCGTGCAGCGCCCATGTGGAGAAGGCGGTGAACGCTCTGGAGGGCGTACAGACCGCCAGCGTCAACCTCCTGGCCAACTCCATGTCGGTGGAATTTGACGAAAAGCAGCTCACGGTTGCCGACATCTGCCAGGCCGTGGCGGACGCAGGCTACGGGGCCTCTCCCACAGGGGGCAGGCGGCAGGCCGTCCCCGCTCCCGCCGAGGATCCGGTGGAGCAGGAGATCAGGAGCATGAAGCACCGGCTCATCTGGTCTATCGTCTTTATGGTTCCCCTGTTCTACCTGAGCATGGGACATATGATGGGCTTTCCTCTCCCCGATATATTCCTGGGGGTGGAGAACGCCATGGTGTACTCCCTGGCCCAGGTGGTTCTGGTGCTGCCCATTCTCTACCTGAACGACAAATACTTCATCAACGGCTTTCAGGCATTCCGGCGGAAGGCTCCCAATATGGACTCTCTCATCGCCGTGGGCTCCGCCGCCGGGATGATCTACTCGGTGTACTCCCTCTTTGTCATCGGCTACGCTCTTGGCCACGGCGACCTGGAGACCGCCGAGGAGTACCACATGAACCATCTCTATATCGAGTCTGCCGGGATGATTCTGACCCTTATCGACGTGGGCAAGTATCTGGAGACCCGGAGCAAGGGCAAGACCTCTGACGCCCTGAAAAAGCTGATGAACCTCCAGCCCAAGACCGCCCACGTTCTGCGGGATGGGGAGGAGACGGAGATCCCCATCGAGGAGGTGGCCGTAGGCGACCAGGTGGTGGTTCGTCCCGGTCAGGCCATTCCGGTGGACGGTGTGGTTGCCACCGGTAGCACCTCGGTGGACGAGTCCGCCCTCACCGGCGAACCCATCCCAGCCGAAAAGCACCCCGGGGACAAGGTCTCCGGTGGCACGGTCAACGGCAACGGCACGTTCACCTTCACCGCCTCCCGGGTGGGGGAGGACACCACCCTGGCCCAGATCATCCATCTGGTACAGGACGCATCCGCATCCAAGGCCCCCATCGCCAAGCTTGCGGACAAGGTGGCGGGCATCTTCGTCCCCACGGTGCTGTCCATCGCCCTGGTGACCTTTGTGGTTTGGCTCATCGTCACCGGCTCGGTGGTCTCCGCCCTGACCCCCGCCATGGCGGTGGTGGTCATCTCCTGCCCCTGCGCTCTGGGCCTGGCTACCCCCGTGGCCATTATGGTGGGCACTGGCAAGGGAGCGGAGCTGGGCATCCTCTTTAAATCCGCCGAGAGCCTGGAGACCCTTCACAAGATCGACACCGTCGTCCTGGACAAGACGGGCACCATCACCCAGGGCAAGCCAAGGGTAACGGATGTAATTCCCGCCCCCGGCCGCACCGGGGAGGAGCTGCTCCGCCTGGCCGCCTCGCTGGAGACCGCCTCGGAGCATCCTTTGGCGGATGCCGTCACCGCCCGGGCACGGGAGGAGGGCCTGACCCTCTCCTCTGTCACCGACTTCCAGGCCCTGCCCGGTCTGGGGCTGAAGGGACGCATCGGCAGCCATTCCTACGCCGCAGGCAACCGCCGCCTGATGGAGCAGCTGGGGATATCCGTGAACGCCGCTCAGGCGGAGGTACTGGCCAGCGCCGGAAAGACCCCACTATATTTCGCTGAGGACGGCCGCTATCTGGGCGCTATCGCCGCCGCCGACCCGGTGAAGGAGAGCAGTTCCAGCGCCATCCACGCCCTGCAGGAGCAGGGCATCCAGGTGGTCATGCTCACCGGGGACAATGCCAGGACCGCCCGGGCAGTGGCCGCCCCCCTGGGCATCGATCAGGTCATCTCCGACGTGCTGCCCCAGGACAAGGAGCGGCAGGTGGCCCGGCTCCAGTCTGAGGGGCGGAAGGTAGCCATGGTGGGCGACGGCATCAACGACGCCCCGGCCCTGGCCCGGGCGGACGTGGGCATCGCCATCGGCGCAGGTACCGACGTGGCTATCGAGTCCGCCGACGTGGTGCTGGTGAAGTCCGACCTGCGGGACGCCTCCACCGCCATCCAGCTCTCCCGGAAGGTCATCAAGAACATCAAGGAGAACCTGTTCTGGGCCTTCTGCTACAACTGTCTGGGTATCCCTCTGGCTGCCGGGGTGTTCTATCCCCTGCTGGGCTGGCAGCTGAATCCCATGTTCGGGGCGGCAGCCATGAGCCTGAGCTCCTTCTGCGTGGTCTCCAACGCCCTGCGCCTGCGGCTGTTCCAGCCCAAGCCCCTCCCGGAAGACACCGCCTCCCGGCGTGTCGATACAAAATTCACCTCGCTTGAGGCAAAAGGAGAAGATTCTGTTATGACGAAAACGCTGACTGTAAACGGTATGATGTGCGTCCACTGCAAGGCAAACGTGGAAAAGGCCCTCTCCGCCGTGGACGGCGTGGCATCCTGCACCGTCGATCTGGAGGCCAAGACCGCCACCTGCACCCTGTCCGCCCCTGTGGAGGACAAAGTTCTGTCCGACGCCGTCACCGCCGCCGGGTACGAAGTGGTTTCGGTGGCCTGATGACCGCCGATCGAGAGCAGATCTCCCGGCTGCTGAAAACCGCCCGGGGCCAGCTGGACGGTATCCTGCGGATGATCGATGAGGATCGGTACTGCATCGACATCTCCAACCAGATTATGGCCACCCAGTCCATCCTGTCCCGGGCCAACGCCGAGGTGCTAAAGGCCCACGTTCACCACTGCGTCCATGCGGCGGTTCAGTCCGGGGATGCGGACAAGGAGCTGGAGGAGATCTCCACCATCCTGGAAAAGCTGGCAAAGCGGTAAGTCGCCTGTCAGGGGATCGAAAAGCGGCCCTCTGTCCCGGCATCGGGTGCAGAGGGCCGCTTTTCAGGCTTTAAGCGTCCTTTTCCGTCTCTCCCAGCAGCTCCTCTACGATGGCCATGCACTCAAAGCACATCCCGTCGCAGTGGGGCTTGCGGTTGCCGCCGCCCTGGGCAGTCCAGCGGGCCAGAAGGGTCTTGCAGTCCAGACTGCCCTGGTGATTGGCCCTGACCCGGTTTAGCAGCTCTGTGGCGGCCTTGCTGTCCGCCCCGGCCAGACCCAGGGCCATCAGCGCCCCGGTGACTGCCCCGCAGACCTCTCCCTGGAGCATCCCGGCCCGGAAATGGCTGCTGAGCCGGAAGGCGGTCTCGGTGTCCATCCCCATGGCCTCGGCCACGGGGAGAAAGACGGCCTGGGAGCAGCCGTAATGCCGGGTGGTATCCGCCCGAAGCTGCTGACAGCGATCCATGTATTTGCCCATAAGTGTGTCTCCTTTTCTGTCGTTCGGTTGTCTCAGTTGAAGGTGTCCCGACTGGCCTCGAACAGCTCCTCTGTCCGACGCCGGATGCCCTGATGCTCCGGACGGGACAGGTCCGGGTCGTCCTGCAACAGGGCGTGGGCGGCGTCCCGGGCCTCGTAGAGGAGCTGTACGTCGGTGGCCAGGTCTGCCACCCGGAGCGGAGGAAGGCCGTGCTGCCGGGAGCCAAAGAAGTCGCCGGGGCCCCGGAGCTTTAAATCCTCCTCGGCGATCCGGAAGCCGTCGTTGGTGGCGCAGAGGGCCTTGAGCCGCTGCCGGGTCTCCTGCCCCTGAGCGGAGGAGACCAGGATGCAGTAGGACTGGCTGTCTCCCCGACCCACCCGGCCCCGGAGCTGGTGGAGCTGTGAGAGGCCGAAGCGCTCGGCGTTCTCAATCACCATCAGGGTGGCGTTGGGCACGTCCACCCCCACCTCGATGACGGTGGTGGCCACCAGCAGATCCAGCTCCCCGGCGGAGAAGGCGGACATGACTGCCTCCTTCTCCTTTCCCTTCAGCTTGCCGTGGATGAAGCCGACCCGGAGGTCGGGAAAGACCTTTTCCCGCAGCTCCTGGGCATAGGCGGTGACCGCCTTTAAGTCCATGGCCCCGGGAGCCGGTTCCTCCGACTCCTCGACGGCGGGACAGACCAGATAGACCTGGTGCCCCTCCTGCACCTGCTTGCGGACGAAGCCGTACATCTGGGGACGCTTGTTCTCTCCGATGAGCACTGTCTGAATGTCCTGACGGCCGGGAGGCCGTTGGTCGATGACGGAGATCTCCAGGTCGCCGTAGACGATGAGGGCCAGAGTGCGGGGGATGGGGGTGGCGGACATGACCAGCACATGGGGCCGCTGGGCCTCCTGGCTCTTGGCGACCAGGGCCGCCCGCTGGCCTACGCCGAAGCGGTGCTGCTCGTCGGTGATGACCAGCCCCAGCCGGTGGAAGCTCACCCCTTCGGAGAGCAGAGCATGGGTGCCCACGATGAGGTCGATGGCCCCGGAGGCCAGGTCGGAGAGCACCTCCCGCCGCTCCTTGGCCCGCATGGAGCCGGTGAGCAGGCCCACCCGCTGACCGCTCTTTGCCAGGAGCGGGGTCAGGGTCTGGACGTGCTGCTCCGCCAGGATCTCTGTGGGCACCATCAGGGCGGTCTGGAGGCCGTTTTTTGCCATGAGCCAGGCGCAGGCGGCAGCTACCACCGTCTTGCCGCTGCCTACATCCCCCTGAATGAGCCGGTTCATGGCGGAGCCGGAGGTCAGGTCACGGAAGGCCTCGTCTATCGCCCGCTGCTGTGCCCCGGTGAGGGTGAAGGGGAGGGTGGCGCAGTACTCTGCCGGGTCGTAATACCGGCAAGGGACGCCCTGCTGCCTCTGACCGCTGCCCTTGAGCCGGGCCAGACCCACCGAGAGGAAGAACAGCTCCTCGAAGATGAGCCGCCGCCGGGCTACCTCCAGCTCCTCCCAGGAGGGGGGAAAGTGGACGGTCTGGATGGCGTAGCCCGCCTGGGCCAGCTGATGCTCCCGGAGCAGGGAGGGGGGGAG
>JAJPWY010000025.1 GCA_021205725.1 Clostridiales bacterium | reverse complement strand
ATAATGAGATGGATATGGACAAGGACAGCGTCGGCTATCGGGTGAAGGTGCTGCGGGAAAACCAGTTTATCAGCCAGAAGCAGCTGGCAGAGATCATCCATGTGACCCCGTCGCAGATCAGCCGACTGGAACGGGGCGAGACGACCAATGCAGGTACCGAGCTGATTATCGCTATTGCAAAGCATTTTCGTGTCTCTACGGACTATCTGTTGGGGCTGACGCCTGTCAGCACACAGAAAAACTATGATATATCCACCCTCGGCCTGTCGGAAGAAGCTGTCCGCCGACTAATCACAGGGCGAATCGATGCTGACGTGTTGAACCGGCTTCTGGAGCATGACAAGTTCCCGCAGCTGTGTGCGCTGATCCGCAACTACTTCGATGGGACAGTTGCCCGTGGGGTCATGGCGAGAAACGAGCTGATCGACCTGGTAACGGAGCCACTGGCGGCATTAAAAAGCACCCCGACAGCAAATCGTGCCGAGGTGGTCAAAGGCTTGAACTTCCTACGCTCATCCAAGATGGGCGCTAATGAGGCAGATATAGAGAAAATCAAGAATCTGTTTCTGTCCATTCTGCGGGACATCAAGAAGGATTTCCCGAACGACCCGTCTGGAGCAGTTGCAACTGCCGCCGCAGTTCAGGGCATCCGTGAGGCGCTGCCTGACAAGCCGGAGACAGAACTGACTGCTGAGGATGTGTCCGCTGCAATGACCGCCTATGTGGGAACGGTCGCCCCGATGGATGAGGAGAGCAAAGTGCTGTTCCAGGAGTTAGCCAAGCGGGTGCTGGAGCAGGCTGGGGAGGAACCCAATCAATGACAGTGACACAATGCAGCGCCGGAATAGAAGCCGCCGCAAAAGAAAAAATCGCCGCCGCAGTCTGCGAATATCGGGCAGACTACGGCGGCAAATGGGGCAAACCTCTTTCGATTATGTGGGTGAAAGACTTACGCTGCTAGTTGCATGGCCTACTGCTCCAGCAGTTCCAGCGTACAGGCCCGGGTGTCGCTCTCACGGATGGCCGCCCGGAGAGGCAGCACGCTGGCGGGAGAGACGCTGAGCTCGTCGATACCGATGGCCAGGAAGGTGGGCAGCAGGGACAAGTCAGCCCCCAGCTCGCCGCAGATGCCGATCCAGATGCCCTCTGCGTGGGCGGCGTCGGCGGCCATTTTCAGCGCCCGCAGCACGGCGGGGTGGTGGGGGTCGAAGAATCTGCCCAGATCGTTGCACTGGCGGTCACAGGCCAAGGTGTACTGAGTCAGGTCGTTGGTACCTATGGAGAAGAAGTCCACCAGCTTTGCCAGGTCGTGAGCCATAAAGACGGAGGCGGGGGTTTCAATCATAATGCCGATCTCGGTCTCCGGATTGAAGGGAATGCCCTCTGCAGTCAGCTCGGCCATGACCGCTTCACAGGCCCGCCTGCACTCCTTTACCTCCCAGACGGAGGTAATCATGGGAAACATAATGGCCACCTTGCCATAGGCGGAGGCCCGGTACAGCGCCCGCAGCTGGGTGCGGAACACCTCCGGGCGGTTCAGGCAGATACGAATGGCCCGAAGGCCCATGGCGGGATTCTCCTCTTTCGTCAGGTGGAAATAGTCCACCTGCTTGTCTGCACCAATGTCCAGGGTGCGGATGATGACCCGCTTGCCGCCCATGGCCTCGGCCACGGACTTGTACGCCTGGAACTGCTCCTCCTCGGTGGGGTAGTCGCTGGCAGCCAGGTACAGGAACTCGGAGCGGAACAGGCCGATGCCCTGGCCGTCGTTGGAGAGAACGGCGCTGACATCCTCCGGAGAGCCGATGTTGCAATAGAGCTTGATGTGCCGCCCGTCCAGGGTCACGTCCTCCTGGCCCTTCATGGTCTGCATCAGCTTCCGCATCTGCTCCTGCTTGGCCAGCTTTTCCCGGAAGGATTGGAGGGTCAGCTCGTCCGGCTCCAGCACAACCTGTCCGGTCTCGCCGTCAATGTAAGCCGTCCGGCCCTCGTAGCTCTGCTTTAGCCCATCTCCCAGGCCACAGATGGCAGGGATGCCCATAGTCCGGGCCAGGATCGCCGTATGGCTGTTGCCGGAACCGCCCTGGGTGATGAAGCCTAGGATTTTGCTCTTGTCCAGCTGGAGCGTTTCCGAGGGGGCCAGGTCGTCGGCGGCTAAAATCACCGGCTCCTCCGAGTCAATGCCGCCCTCTACGACGCCCATGAGGTTGTTCAAAATACGCCGGGTGACATCTTTGATGTCGGCGGCTCTGGCCTGCATATACTCGTCGTCCATGGCGGCAAACATGGCGGCAAACTGCTCCCCCGCCTGGCCGACGGCATACTCGACGTTGCAGTGTTCCTCCTCCAGCGCAGACAGGATACAGTCCACATAGTCCTCGTCCTCCACGAACATGGCGTGGGTCTCAAACAGTACGGCGGATTCGTCGCCGGACTCCGCCCGACATTGTTCCGCCAGCGCCTCCAGCTGGGCCACGGACTTCTCCTGGGCCTGAGACAGACGACTTTTTTCGTTTCCTATGTCGTCTGTGGTATAATGGGGAACCTCTCCGGAACTGCGCCGGAAAAAGTACAGCGGCCCGCTGGTCACGCCCCTGGATACGCCCTTGCCTTGTAGAATCTTCACAAAAAAGACCTCCTCGTATAATAAGTTAAAAGTGAATAGTTTCAGGCGACAGCAGGCTTTAG
>JAJPWY010000052.1 GCA_021205725.1 Clostridiales bacterium | reverse complement strand
GATGGAAACAGACACGGCTGGCTGCCGTGCCTATGTCCGTAACTTTATTGTAGGAAGGGAAGAAAAAACACCCGGGTCTGGCAGGGAAGATCATCACGACCCTGCTGCGGAGCGTGCTCTGTCTCGTTCTCGTGGTAGTGATGGTGGCGGTGGACTCTCTGCTGCCCACCTATGCGCGGATGGTGAACAGTCTTTTCAATGGCTTCGACATCTCGGTGGACAACTCTGCCGTAGACACCACCGGCCTTGACCTGGACTACTACACCGCCGACTACACCGCCGAGACCATCGGCGACGCCGAGGACGCTCTGGCTGACCAGATCGCCGACGAGGGCGTTGTCCTGCTGGAGAACGACGGCACCCTGCCGCTCAGCTCGGACACCGTGTACAGCCTGTTCAGCGTGAACAGCACCGCTGCCTCTACCGACGGCTACTCTGGCGGCCGTGACCTCCAGACCGTGTTCACCGAGGCGGGGGTCAGCATCAACACCACCCTGTGGGACTACTACACCGCCAAGGCGGGTGAGGGCTACGGCCTGGGCACCGGCTCCATCAACTACGGCGTGTCTGAGGACTTCTCCATCAACGAGGTGCCCCTCAGCGAGCTGGAGGCGGAGGACGGCCTGCTGGAGAGTGTGGAGGGCACCGTGCCTGTCTACTGGCTCAAGCGGGTGGTCGGCGAGGGCCGGGATATGCCCCGCTCCATGTACAACCACACCGACATTGAGGAGGACAAGAGCAAGAGCTATCTGGAGCTGAACTCCGTGGAGCTGGAGATCATCCAGTACCTAAACGACAACTTTGACCAGGTCATCCTGGTGGTCAACTCCACCGCCGCCATGGAGCTGGGCTGGCTGGAGGACTATCCCAACATCACCGCCGTCCTCTACGCCCCCGGCGGCATCGAGTCCGTCCCCCGCATCCTCTCCGGCGAGACAAACCCCTCCGGCCGGACGGTGGACACCTTCGCCGCCGACGCCCTGGCCTCTCCCGCCGCACAGAACTTCGGCGACTATCAGTACACCGACGAGGACGGCAACATGACCGTCTACAACTACGTCTCCTACGAAGAAGGCATCTATGTGGGCTATAAGTACTACGAGACCCGCTATGAGGATGTCATTCTGAACCAGGGCAACGCCGGGGACTACGACTATGACGCCGAGGTGGTCTATCCCTTCGGCTACGGCCTGAGTTACACCACCTTCGAGTGGAGCAACATGACCACCACCTGGACGGACGACACCTGCACCGTCACCGTGGACGTGACCAACACCGGCGACGTGGCGGGCAAGGACGTGGTAGAGGTCTACATCCAGTCCCCCTATACCGAGTACGACATCGAAAACAGCGTGGAAAAGGCCTCCGTCGCCCTGGTGGGCTACGGCAAGACCAGCGAGCTGGAGCCTGGAGCCACCGAGACGGTGGAGATCTCCTTCTCCCGGGAGCAGCTGAAATCCTATGACTACACCAACGCCCAGACCTATATTCTGGACGCCGGGGACTACTACGTCACCGCCGCCGTCAACGCCCACGCCGCCGTGAACAACGTTCTGGCCGCCAAGGGGGCAGATGTGGACGGAGACGCCTCTTTTACCTCCCTGTATGTGGTGGAGGAGTTTGACGCCACCACCTACTCTGTGGACAGCTACAGCGGCGTGGAGATCACCAACCAGCTCTCCGACGCCCAGGGCGACGTCACCTATCTGACCCGGTCTGACTGGGAGGGCACCTTCCCCACCCATGACGGCGAGGTGAGCACTCAGGTCTCCACCTGGGGCAACGAGATCAACGGCGAGGACGGGGTCTCCTACACCTACACCAAGACCGCCAGCGACGAGCTGCTGGCCCAGCTGGAGAGCTTTGACTCCGGCAGCCCGGTGGACGCCTCTACCATCGACGTGGACATCGTCTACGGGGCGGACAACGGCCTGACCCTCATCGACCTGCGGGGCCTGGACTATGACGACCCCCTGTGGGACGACTTGCTGGATCAGCTCACCGCCGAGGACTATTACAACACCGTTTCCTGCTCCGGCTACGGCGTGGAGGTCATTGAGAGCGTGGACAAGCCCTTCACCATTGATTCCGACACCGCCAACGGCCTGCTCTACGGCGGCACCGGGAAATATTATCCTAATTCCATGACACTGGCCCAGACCTGGAACCAGGAGCTGGCATTGGAATTTGGCACCATGATTGGCAACGAGGCCCTGCTGGGCGGCTGTAACGGCTGGTATGCTCCCTCTATGAACATCCACCGCACCCCCTTCTCCGGGCGCAACGGCGAGTATTACTCTGAGGACGCCTTCCTCTCCGGGGCTGTGGCCTCCAACGCCATCTATGGCGCAGCCACCAAGGGCGTGTATGCCTACATCAAGCACTTCGCCTTCAACGACCAGGAGGACCACCGTGGCGACACGGAGGGCCAGTACTCCGTCGCCACCTGGCTCAACGAGCAGGCAGCCCGTGAAATTTACCTGGTGCCCTTCGAGATGTGCATGAAGGTGGGGGATGTGGAGCTGAACTACATCGCCCAGGATGAGGACGGTAACCTCACCAACGCCACCACCACCATCCGGGCGGCCCAGGCGGTCATGACCTCCTTCAACCGGGTGGGCGCCACCTGGACCGGCGGAAGCTATAACCTGCTCACAGGCATCCTCCGCACCGAATGGGCCTTTAACGGATTTGTCCTCACGGACGCCGCCAACACCGGCGTATTCATGGACGGCTATCAGATGACCGAGGCGGGCGGCGACGCCAAGCTGACCTATCTGGTAGAGGCCGCCCGGTATGACTTCGACGAGAACGACGCAGCCACCTACTATTACGCACGCCAGGCCATGCACCACATCCTCTACACCATCGCCAACTCCAACGCCATGAACGGCCTGGCCCCCGGCGGCTCCTTCGTGGAGGGGATGCGGATCGTGGACAAGCTCATGATCGGGATCAACGTCGTCTGCATCCTGTTGATCCTGTGGATCGCCTACACCATCTTCCGCACCTTCAAGCCCAGCAAGCGCAAGCTGGCCAAGCTGGAGCGCAAGGCGGCGAAGAAGGCAGCCAAGCGAGCGGCAAAGGAGGCCGCAAAGCAGGCGTGACGATCTGAATCTTTGATTTTCCTGCTTCCCTAAAAAGGCTCCCCGGCAGCAACCGCTGCCGGGGAGCCTCAGTCTAAATAGCTGATCTGTGAAAAGGAATACAGGCAAAATGCGCAGGAAGCCCGGCCCGGGGATCCGTCACACCCGTGGTATCCCGCCATGCCCGGCAGTCATCCAAAAGGGGAATGGGAAACGCTCATTCCGGCATCGAACTGGGGCGGAGCAGGGGAGGGGTTGGAGCACCTGAGCAAAAAAAGGGCCGCCGCAGAAGGAGGACTGCGACGGCTGTGGGGCAGGGGGACGCCGCCGGGCGGCGCCCCCTTATTAGGCTTGTGGGTCAGTCTTCTGTGCTGTAGGACACAGCGTATGCGTCGTAGTCCAGGTTCTGTACCTCGGTGAGAGGATCGGCGGAGTAGGTGGCGACACGGTCGTCGTCGATCACGCCAGACCAGTTCAGACCAAAGGCGAAGTCATAGGTGTTGCCGTTGGAGTCCACGTAGCAGTCCATGTCACGGGGCACGTCCTCCAGCTGCTCCTCGACCGTCTCCATGGAGGAGGGCTGCTGGAAGACCAGCAGGCCGTTGGGCTCGACCTCGCCCAGGATAATCTCAGAGACGGCCTCGGGGTACTGGTCGTTGTAGCAGACCAGGATGACGTCGGCCAGAGGCTCCACCTCAGACCAGACCATTCCACGTTCCATGCACATGGACACGATCACGGGAATGTCGCCTGCCACGGAAGCGGCGTACTCCAAAGCGGTCAGGTCGCCGTAGTTGGCGGCGGCAGCGGCGGTGTTACCCTGATAGGAGCGGTTCTCCTGGGTGCCGTCCTCCAGGGTCATGCCGGAGATGGAGGGATCACGGGCGGTGGTGGCGGTGTACTCGCCATACTGCAGGGACACGGGATACCAGATGTCGTCCGGAGAGACAAGAGTTCCCTCCTCATAGGCGGTCATATAGTTCCATGCGTTGACGTAGTTTGCATTGTAGGATGTGGTGTAGGGTGCAGTCATGCCCACCAGGATGTAGTCACATTCTGCGATCTCCTCGGCGGAGGCCCGGATGATGTCGTCCTCGGTGTAGACTGCGTTGCCGTCCTCATCCTCGCCGGAGGGGTCGCACAGGGTGTCGGTGACCACATTGAAGTACTCGCTCAAAGCGTCCAGATCCATGCTGGCCTCCCAGGAGGGCGTGCCCTCGCTGATGCCGGTAAATGCGCTGACGCTAAAGCCGGTGTTGTAGACATAGGGGACGTAAACGGTGGGCTTCTCGGAGACGGCTCCGTCCTCGCTGATGGTGCCGTCGTTCTTGATCATGACCACGGAGGCCGCCTGAGACTCCAGCGCCAGCTCGCTGGCGGTGCCGGTGGAGATGATGGAGTCGGCATAGGCGGAATCGTTGTAGGGCTGATCGAACATATTCAGGTTCATCATGACCAGGATAAAGTCATAGGCTGCGTTGCTGATGATCTCATCGGCGGTCTCCTGGCCGTTGTTCTCTACCAGGATGTCGTAGGCCTCGGCGACGGTATCCATGGAGTCATAGCCGCCCAGCAGCTCAGCGCCCTGCTCCCAGCTGTAAGCAATGCGCTCGGCCTCGGTCATGTCCTCAGCGCCCCAGACGCCCATGTAGGTGTACACTTCCCAGTCGGTCATCTTCAGACCGCTGAAGCCGTACTCCTCCAGCAGGCCGTACATATAGGCGTTGTACGCACCGGCAACCTCCTCGCCGCCGTAGGCGTCGCCGTTGCCGTCCACGTTGATGGAGTACTGGGTCATGATGCCGGAGGAACCGGTCAGACCGGGCAGATCGAGCACGCCGTCAAAGAAGGGGATTAGGTGCGCCTCCAGGTTGTCCCCGGGGAACACGGCATAGCGGGCGGAGGTGGCGTGGTCGTTACGGCCAGCCTCGGTTGCGCCAGCGCCGGCATAGTGCTTGGAGAAGCAGTAGACAGATTCGCTGCCCCAGCCCAGGTCGGTGCCGTCGTCGTCATAGGTGGACTGCATGGCGTTGACATAGGCGGTGGCAATGTCGGTGGTCAGCAGGGGATCCTCGCCGTAGGTGCCGAAGGAGCGCTCCATGGTGGCGCCCGAAATATCGATCTGGGGCCCCAGGAAGGCGGTGATACCGGCTGCACGGTACTCCTTGGCGGTCTCCTCGCCCAGCTCAGCGGCCAGCTCGGTGTCCATGGTGGAGGCCAGGGCGACACATTCCACCAGGCCGGAGATGTTGGAGGGGTCAATGGAGATCATGGCGGGGATGCCGTACCAGCAGCTCTCGGCCACGGCCTGGATCTGGTTGGTCCACTGTGCATGGACGCCGCCGCCACGGCCGATGTTACGGGTGACGCCGCCACGGCCGCCGACCATCAGGAAGGTGTAGGAGGTGTCGTCCTCGGTCAGAGGATCGGTGGTGAAGTCGCCCCAGCCGCCATGGGCCAGGATAGCCGCCATCTCGGAGCCGGACATCAGGCTCACCAGATTCTCAGCCCGCTCCTCGCTGGTCAGACGCCAGTCCTCATAGGCGTCCAGCTCGCCGTTCTGGTTCAGATCCTTGAAGGCGTAGCCGTCGTCCTCAATGATGGTGACGCCGGAGGTGGGGGACAGGCCCAGAGTCTCGCCGTCCTCGTTCTCGATCTTGATCCAGCCGTCATCGTTGACCTCGACGGTGTACTTTGCGTCGTCGCTGGGGACGGGGATATAGCCCTCCACCTCGCTGGAGGTCTCCTCGGCGTCGGTGTCGTCGGCATCGTCGGCCTCCTCAACGTCGTCGGCATCGTCGGCGGAGTCGGAGGTGGTGTCGGAATCGGTGGTAGTGGTAGTGTCAGAATCGGAGGTGCTGCCGCCGCAGGCCGCCATACTCAGAACCATGGCAAGAGCCAGCAGAAGAGCCAACAGTTTGTTCATGTGCTTCATTTGTGGTTCTCCTTTCATGTGAAAGTCCCGGCGCACACGCTTCCCTGTGTGCGCCGGGCGGGACAGGGAGTATCAATGACGCATCACAGATCAGCCCTGGGTGTAAGGATCAGCATAGGGGTCGGTATAGTCGTCGGTGGTTTCCTCTTCCTCGTCGGCTTCTTCCTCCTCGGTGGTGCTGCTCTGAGTGTAAGGATCGGCATAGGGGTCGGTGTAATCGTCCTCGGTCTCGGCCTCAGCATCTTCCTCCTCGTCCTCAGCCTCCCCGGTCTCGGTCTCGGCCTCATCTTCCTCGTCGTCCGTGGTATCGGTGTCGGAGGTGGAGCTGCTGGAGGTGGAGCTGCTGGAGTCGTCAGACGAGGTGCAGGACACCAGGCAGAACACCAGCATCAGGGCTATCAGCAGGGCCATCAGTTTTTTGCAGATTTTCATGTGGTTCATCCTCCTTGTGCATCAAATGCAGGATCTGCTCACATGGAGCAGTTTTTCCATGAGTGGCCACTCATTGATGCCAGTAGTATACGTTATCTGCCGGAAGGTTACAAGAAGGCTGTCGTAACACGCAAAATCCTGTCGTAATCCGCACAGAAGGGCGGAGAGCCGTTGCCGCTCTCCGCCCTTCCGGGATCGTCTCTGTTTCGTTTTTATCTCCGGGGCTCCGCCGTCGGCAGAGGGATGATAATATTCATCACAAAGCGGCGGTTCTTCTGGTCTACAGACAGCATGCCGCCGTACTCGTTGACCAGATAGCGGATGCTCTTCATGCCGTAGCCATGATAACATCGGTCATCCTTTGTCGTCTCCGGAAGCCCGTCCACAAATTGCAGCGGCCGGTCGCAATAGTTCTCCATGTGGATGACCGCCATTCCCGCCGTCTGCTTTACCTCGATCTGGATAAAGCGCTTTTCCACGTCGTCCTCTGCCCGGACGCTTTCGATGGCGTTGTCCAGGGCGTTGCCCATCAGGGAGTAGACGTCTACCTCCCGCAAAAAGTCCAGTACGCTGCCGTCTCCCATATAGTTGAGCCGTATCTGCTCCTTTTCGCAGACCATGCGCTTTTCGCCCAGAATGGCGTCCAGGGCGTCGTTGCCAGTCTTCAGAATACTGTCGTAAAAGCTGATCGCCTCCTCTACCCGAATCAGCTCCTGCTCCTGCTCCGGCGCCCGGGTCATCTGCCGGACGGCGGCAATCTGCTGCTTCAGATCGTGGCACTTCCGGCTGATCAGCTCCACATTCTCCGCCTGCAACGCATGCTGCTTTTGCTCGCTCTGCAGGAGCAGACGGATGGTCTCGTTCTCTCTTTGTAGCCGGTTGGAGTGGAACAGGCCGAACTGGACGCTCAGCGCCAGGGCGCAGACCACGATGCTGTATAACCGCAATTCAATGCTATGCCAGTCATAATCTTCATCTATCACGATGAACAGCTGACTCATCTGGTTGATGAGGAAGATCAGGATGGACAGCACTGTCACATTTGTCTGGATATGCGGATCTCCCTCCCGCCTTCGCCACCAGGTAAACAGGCGGTAGATTGCCGTGTACAGGAGGAGAAAGACAGCCAGGTAGACCGCCGCGCTCTGCCACGTCCAGTCTGCCAGCCCAAAGGCATAATAGAAAATGAGATAGCAATTAAAAACGGCGTCCTGAATCAGCATTGCCGCAGAGAAGTAAAAGAGATACTCCAAAAAGGGTAGCCCAGACACCCACCAGTAGGCCAGCAGCAAGCCCGTGATCGGGTAGAAGATGACTGGCATAGCCAGCTGTTCTACCAGATCGATGACGATGCCGAGCCCCAGACTCACCAGGCCCGCCAGCACACTGCACCACGGCTTCCGTCTTGCGGCCTTGCGGTGACCGGTGAGCAGGGCGAAAATGACAACGAACTGCACGATGTAACGAGTCAGCGCCATATCCATAATCAGTCGTTCCCTCCCAGGTAATCTGTCAGCGCCTGCAGGAAGGGCCTGCGCCTGGAGCGGCTGACGGGCAGCCGCTCGCCTGCGACAAAAACCGTATCACTGCTGACCTGCTCGACATATCTCATGTTCACCAGAAAGCTCTGGCTGCATCGGGCAAAGCCCAGAGGGGCCAGCTGCTGCTCCGCCTCGCCGATGGTTCCTCTCACCACCTTTTCCCCGCCGTCGGCGCTGTGGTAGTGGAGCCAGTGGTTGCGCACCTCGATATAGGTCACAACTGCGGCGTTCACCCGCACCAAATCGTTGCCCACCGGAAGCAGCAGCTCGGAACGGGCCCTCCGGTTCTGCATGGCCAGCGTTTTTCCCAGCATCACAGAGAACTGGTAGTACGCCACCGGCTTGAGCAGATAGCCTGCCGCCTGCACCGTATACCCCTCCACTGCATACTGAGCCATATTTGTCACGAAAATCAGACCAACTGCGTCGTCCAGCTCCCGTAGCCGCCGGGCCGTCTCCATCCCGTTGAGCCGGGGCATCTCGATATCCATAAAAATCACTGCACAGTCACACCGGTACTGTTCCAAAAAGGTAGCGCCGTCTGCATAGGAGCGTATGTCAAAGCTCAGCAGATTTTCCTTTTCATACCGCCGCAGGTACCGCAGAAGGATCTCCCGATCCCCGCTCTGATCCTCGACCATGGCGATATTCATCACAGCACCCCCTTGTAGCTGATCCAACCGTGACCTGTCGCCCTCCCGCAGCTGCGGCGGCAGCGGCATTTCGTTTCTCATGTATTTTTTATCGTAGCATCCATATATCGGTTTGTCAATTGTCGTTTCAGAGACGGAGGTGTCTCCCAATAGCAAAGACGCAGAGGCCACTATCCCGAAAACATCTGTGTGGAAAATCTCTCAGGGAAAGGAAATCCCCGCATATTGAGATTGGATATACCGCAAAAACTGCTCCGCCGCATGGGAGAGCTTGCGGCCCTTCTCCCAGATGAGGACATAGGAGGCGGTCACAGAGGGATTCACCAACCGCTTGATGCACACGGAGGCGTCCGTCCCAATGTTGGCGGAGGCGGGATAGAGGGTGATGCCCACGTTCTGCCGGGTCAGCTCATAAGCGTTGAGCATATGGGACATCCGGCACCGAATCTTCAGCTTCTTTTCCGGGGAGGCGACCCAGTCCGTGATCTCCTGCAGCCGGGATTCCCGGGACGGGATGATCAGGTCATAGTCAGTGACCCGCTGAAAATCCACCGTGTCTCCCGGCTCCTTTGCCAGGGGGCAGGAGTCCGGTATCATGGCGATCCACGGCTCCCTGTAGACCGGGACGGAGTAGACCCCCTCTGCGTTGTGTGGCTCCATGATGATGGCCAGCTCGCAGAGCCCCTTCATCAGCCGGTTCAGCACATCGTCGGAGTTGCCGTTCCACAGGTTATAGGTGACGTAGGGGTTCTCCTTCTGAAACCCGGCGATCCACTGAGAGAACAGCTTGGGGGCGTGGCCCTCCACCGTGGCCAGATAGATGACCCCGTGGAGACCGGTCTGCATCTCCCGGACATCCTCCTCCGACCGCCGCACCAGATCCAGCACCCGGACGGCGTACTGCCGGAACACCTGCCCCTCGTCGGTCAGTTGGAGGGCATGAGGCCTGCGGAGAAACAGCTGCACCCCCAGCTCCTCCTCCAGGTCTTTGATCTGGCGGCTCAGCGGCGGCTGGGCGATACACAGCTTTTCCGCCGCCCTGGTAAAGCTCATCTCCTCCGCCACAGCCAGGAAATACCGAAGGTGTCGAAGCTCCATTTTTGCCCCTCCCCTTATGATACCTAAAAGGTATGATGACGAGTTTATTATATGTATTTTACAGGTTGCTGTCAAGGCAGTATAATACAGATATCAAAAGAAACCACCACTTCAACCCAGACCTGTATCAAAGGAGGTACTTGTCATGAAGAACGTTTTTGTATCGATCAGAGAGTTCCTGGAACAGTATTACGCCAGCTTCGCCGTCACCGGCACAAGCGCAATGTAAAGCAGCAGGAAAACGAACCCCGCCATCCGTGAAAGAGAGATCGCACCCTCTTATGATATCGGTATAGGCAGAATGCCCCTCCAACGGCAAAGAGAGATCCCGTTGGAGGGGCATCTTTCGCAATTGTGGAAAAAAACGCCAGCCAGGGAGCATGGCAGAATAAAAAAAGGAAACGCCCCCACTTTCACAGGGACGGGAGAAACGGGCGAAGGGCAGGCTGCCTCTTTTGGGCGGCTGACCTTCGTTTTTTTGCGGACAAGCGGCAATTCCGCATTGCGTTCCGGGGGCGAATCGGCTATACTGGTTTTGTGAGATAACCCTTCCCCGCCAAAAAGGAGAGAGAAATGAAGCGCAGACGCAGTTTCCTCACCGCCGTCATCCTGGTGGTGGTTTTAGTCTATATTTCCCTTCTGCTCTTGCTGATATGGGTGGAGCGCCCGGAGCCGACGTCGTCCATCAACACCTTTATCGACGCCCTGTGGTATTCTGTAGCCACTCTGACCACAGTAGGGTATGGAGATATCACGCCGGTCACGCCCCTGGGAAGGGCCATTGGCACCGTGTTCGTGCTGCTCTCCACCGGCATCCTGGTCACGTTGATCAGCGCACTCATCTCCTTCCTGGCCAGCGAAGGGCTCCCGCTACTACGGCTGTCCTTCCTGAAACGGAAAAACTGGTACTATTTTGCGGATACCGGGATCGAGTCCACCACACTGGCCCGGCAAATTTCGCAGGCCGACGACCAGGCGGTCATCGTTTACGGACAAAGCCGGGACAGGATGGACGAGGTGCCGGACTATCCCTGCCTGTTTGCCAATGTCTCTCCGGCACGCATTGCCCGGCTCAAGGGCAACGTAGGGAGCAGATGCAGCGTCTTTTTCATGCAGGAAAACGCCATCGGCGTGGACGCCAGGGCGGTCAACATCTCCGACCTGCCGGTGGAGGTGTACGCTAGAACGGTCAACGGGGAGGATACGCTCTCCGGCAACATCCATTTTTTTCAGTGTTATGAGTGTTGCGCCAGGGAATACTGGCGGCAAAAGCCGCTGCTGCGCCGGGAGCGGCGCATCGTGTTGATCGGATTTGGACATTACGGCGCTGCGCTGCTGAAATCCGCCATCCTCACCAACGTCCTCTCGCCGGATCATCATGTGGCGTACCACATTTTTGGAAATGCAGAGCAGTTTTTGCAGATGCATGACCAGCTGGGGGTGGCCTTCTCCCTGCAGCGGGAGGTCGAGGATCGGGATTCCCTGATTTTCCACACCGACGACTGGGCTGCAGCCCATGAGGTGCTGGCCACCGCAGACCGCATCATCCTCTGTGATGACGACGAACAAAAGGGCTGGAACATTTTCTGGCATCTTCGCCGGTACTACCCCATCCGGGGACGCATCGATCTGCGGAGCAGCCGACCCATCCCGGACGTGTCTCACTTTGGCGTCACCTCGGACATCTACACGCCGGAGCACGTCCTCCGAACCACCCTGAATCAGGTGGCCGTTGCCATGAACAATCTGTACCGCAGCAGTCACCCGGAGACGGCGCTGGACTGGGATCAACTCACCGACAACCTGCGGCAGTCCAAAATCGCCGCATCAGAGCACCTGTTCGTCAAGGTACGCATTTTGCTGGAGGACGAAGCATTGACCGAGCTGACCCCGGACACTCTGACCCGGGCCTATGCCGTCTACTGTGAGAATATCCAAGACCCCGCCCTCCTGGAGGAGTACCGGAAAATCGAGCATCTGCGGTGGCTCCGCTTCTATCTCTACCACAACTGGATCTATGGCACCGTACGAAAGCCGGAACTCCGCCAGGATCCCGGCATCCGTCCCTATGAGTCCCTTTCCCCTCACGAGCAGGCCTACGGTGATTACGCATGGATGCTGATGGGCGAGCTGCGGCTGAAAGGCGTCGGCTGATCGGCTGACGGCAGAGGATCCTTTGACGTTACAAGGCTTCTCCCTGAAAGTGCTTTCTCAGCTTTTCCCAGGCGATCCCAATAAACAGGCCAATCGCAAGACGAAATGACCCAAGCCATAAAATCAGCGAATCCAGGGAGAGCTGCAACATGAGCCAGGAGCTGTTCACAGAGCGACAGGGTAAGCAGTCCGTAAAGCAGATACGCAACAGAAAAAGCGATCGGTACGAGCCAAACGTACTTAGCAGGCAAATGCGCTCGCCCTGCAAAAACTGACGAGATAAGGGTCACGAACGGCATAACTACATATTGGACGACGATAACATGTAGCATCGCTGTTCGGGAATCTCTGTAGACAAGCCAGAACGTAATTGCTGACAGGATCTATATGATACCGTACAGCCACACAGCGATTCGCTTTTATACCTGCTCCCCATCACCTCGTCAGCTCTGTCAAGATTCCGCTGTCCATCTCGCAGACCGTGTCGCACAGGGTCTGTATATCCTCCGTCAGATGAGAGGCGAGAAGGATTGTCCTTCCCTCGTCCCGCAGGCTGGCAAACAGCGTGCGCATCTCTCTGCGGCCTGCCCTGTCCAGGCCGTTCATGGGCTCGTCCAGGATAAGCAGGGACGGCTCCTCCATGATTGCCTGGGCGATGCCCAGCCGCTGGCGCATCCCCAGAGAATACTGGGAGACCGGCTTATTCAGCTCCGGCTCCAGACCCACCCGGCGCATGGCGGCATCGATCTGCTCCCTGCTGATTTTCCGTTGCAGCGAGGCCAGGATTTCCAGGTTGCTTCGGCCGGTCCGACGGCGGAGAAAGCCCGGCGTTTCGATCATAATGCCAAGGTTAGACGGAAAATCCATATCCCGGCCGACCTCCCTACCGTCGATCAGAATTTTTCCGCCGCTGGCGGGCAGGAAGCCACAGATGCACTTCATCAGCACCGTCTTTCCGCTTCCGTTGTTTCCCACGATCCCATGAATCTGTCCCGGCTCAAAGGTGTGGCAGATGTCCTTGAGCACCTGCTCCTGTCCAAACTGCTTGGAGACGTGGATCAGCTCAATTTTCCGGCTCATGTGTCATCCTCCCCTCCGGTGAACTGGAACGGATACCGCCGCACCACACGGGCGCAGAGCGCCTGGCACAGCCCGATCAGCAGCACGAACAGCAGACAGGACTGCCACAGCCGGGGGAGCAGGTCGTATCCGAAGTTGTGCATATGATAAGCCGCATGGTTCAGCGGGGAGAGCCACCCCACGGCCACGTTTGCCCAATACTGCTCCTCCTCGGAGAGCCCGAGCAGCGCCTGCAGCCATTTGGGTGACAGGAGAAATCCGTACAGGCTGAACGCAAAGACCGCCGCTGTTCCGCCCGCCGCAGCTCCGTTCTCAGCGTGTTCACCCTTTTTCCCTCAATAGCCCA
>JAJPWY010000010.1 GCA_021205725.1 Clostridiales bacterium | reverse complement strand
GAAACAGACACGGCTGGCTGCCGTGCCTATGTCCGTAACTTTATTGTAGGAGGTTATTATGGGCACTGCCATCGTCGTCACATCCGGAAAGGGCGGAACGGGGAAATCCTCGCTGACCGCCGGCGTAGCCTCCTGCCTGGCCTCTATGGGCAAGCGGGTGCTGTGTATCGATATGGACATCGGTCTGCGCAATCTGGATCTCTCTCTGGGGATGAGCGACGTGGCCATGATGGACGTCACCGACGTGCTCCAGGGGCGCTGCTCTCTGGAACGGGCCGCCGCCGTCCATCCGAAGCTCCCCAATCTGTCTCTGCTCCCCGCCTCCATCACCCTGCCAAAGGACCCCCTGACTCAGGCGGGCATGAGCGCCCTGCTGGAGCAGGCAAAGCAGAGCTACGACTTCTGCCTGATCGACTGTCCTGCTGGCATTGGCTCCGGCTTTCAGCTGGCAATCTGCGCCGCTGACCGGGCCGTCGTAGTCTCCACCACCGACCCTGCCTCCTTACGCTCCGCCCAGTCCGCCGTCCGGCTCCTCCGGGAGCGGCAGATCCCCATTCACCTGGTTGTGAACCGGATCACCCGCCGCTTCCTCCGCAAGACCCACACCAATGTGGACGACGCCATGGACGCCCTGGGCCTGCCGCTGATCGGCATTATCCCCGAAGATCCAAAGGTCACGCTGGCCGCCAGCCAGGGCACTCCCCTGCCCCTGTACAGCAAAAACGGCGCAGCCAGGGCCTATTTGAATATCTCAAAACGTCTGCTGGGGCAGCGGGTGCCGCCCATGCGCATCTGACCGCCCCCGGCGCACAGAGGAGGAACATATGAATATAGCACTGATGAGTGATGAAAACCGCCAGGAGCTGATGGTTCAGTTCTGCATCGCCTATTGCGGTATTTTAGCCAAGCACAACGTCTGCGCCACCCACACCACAGGGCGCATGGTGGCCGAGGCCACCGGTCTGGACATCCAGCTCCTTCTGACCCACGACCACGGTGGCTGTCAGCAGATCGGCGCACGTATCTCCTATGACGAGATCGATATGGTGCTCTTTTTCACCGGCCCGAAAAACGACGCCTATGAGGACGATCTCCGCTATATCTGCCACCTGTGCGATATCAACAATATCCCCATCGCCACCAACATCGCCACGGCAGAGATGCTCATCCACGGCCTGGCCCGGGGCGACCTGGACTGGCGGGATATCATCCGTCCCCAGAAGGAAAAGATCATCCTCTGATTCCCCTCTGCGCTCTCACTATGCCCTTTTCGCCCGGAGCAGTCCGGGCGATTTTGCCGCGGACAGCGGACGACGCTGACTACAATCCCACCCACGAAAGGACGACCTCTCATGGCAAAGCTGAAACCCCGAACCCTCTCCGGCTTTATGGAGCTTCTCCCCGCCCCCCAGCAGCAGATGGAGCGGATCATGGAGACCCTGCGCCGCACCTATTCCCTCTATGGCTTCACCCCTCTGGACACCCCCATCATCGAGGCGTCGGAGGTGCTGCTGGCCAAGGGCGGCGGGGAGACGGAAAAGCAGATCTACTCCGTCTCCAACTACAACATGAAAAGCGACAAGGACGCCAGCCTGGCCCTCCGGTTCGACCTGACCGTCCCTCTGGCCAAGTACGTGGCTATGAACTACGGTCAGCTCTCCTTCCCCTTCCGCCGGTATCAGATCGGCAAGGTCTACCGGGGAGAGCGGGCCCAGCGGGGCCGGTTCCGGGAGTTCTACCAGGCGGACATCGACATCATCGGCGACGGACAGCTGGACATCGTCAACGAGGCGGAGATCCCCGCCATCATCTATCAGACGTTTACCTCACTAGGCTTAAAACGATTCAAAATTCGTGTAAACAATCGAAAAATTCTCAATGGGCTTTTTTCAATTCTCGGAGTAACCAGCAAAAATCAAGAAATCATGCGAACCGTTGATAAGCTGGAAAAAATTGGCGAAAAAGCAGTGTGGGATATTCTTACCAGTGATTGTGATATGGAAGAAGCTGCCGCCTATCATCTTCTGGATATACTGAGGGAACAGGGAACGAATTCCAGTATTCTTTCAAAATTGGGACAATATAAAGGTCTAAATTCTACTTTTGATGAAGGTTATTCTGACCTTTGTTTGGTAGTCAAATATTTATCTTCATTTGGCGTCCCAGAAGAAAACTTTGCCGTGGACCTGACCATCGCCCGGGGGCTGGACTACTACACCGGAACCGTCTATGAGACCACCATGCTGGATCATCCGGAGGTGGGCTCCATCTGCTCCGGCGGGCGGTACGACAACCTGGCGGAGTATTACACCGACAAAAAGCTCCCCGGGGTGGGCATCTCCATCGGCCTGACCCGGCTGTTCTACGTCCTCAACGAGCAGAAGCTGCTCAACCCCAACGTCCCCACCGCCCCGGCGGACGTGCTGGTCATTCCCATGTCCCCCGCCCAGCAGGGCTACGCCATCTCGGTGGCCACCGGCCTGCGGGCAAAGGGCATCCGTACGCAAATTTACACCGAGCAGAAGAAATTCAAGGCCAAGATCGCCTACGCCGCCAAGCTGGGCATCCCCTTCGCCCTGTTTCTGGGGGAGGACGAGGAGAGCAACGGCGTCGTCTCCCTCAAGGATCTGAACAAGGGGGAGCAGGTGACGGTGTCAACCGAGGAGGCCGCCGGGATCGTGGAGAGATATTTAAATGAGTGCAGGGGATACCGTATATTAG
>JAJPWY010000017.1 GCA_021205725.1 Clostridiales bacterium | reverse complement strand
TTGATTATATCTTATTAGCCACTCCTGTTACAACCTTATTATAGCACTTCACGTCACCTCTATTGGCACGTCAGCATTTTCTAAATGCGCCAATTTGACTGATGTGACCATTGGAGAGGGTGTAATATCCATTGGAACCTCAGCGTTCGGCGAATGTGCCAGCCTGACCAGCATAATCATTCCGGACAGTGTTACCTCCATTGAACCCTATGCGTTCTCTTACTGCACAAGCCTGTCTAGCGTAACGATTGGGAACAGCGTCTCTACCATTGGATTGCTTACATTCCTCAACTGCACCAGCCTGACCAGCATAATCATTCCAGATAGCGTGGCCAGTATTGGTAACGGCGCATTCATGCTCTGCTCCAGCCTGACCGACGTATACTATAGCGGCTCTAAAAGCGACTGGGCAGCCATCAGCATTGGCTCCAACAACACCTGTCTGACCTCCGCCACCATCCATTATGGTGTGGAGGAACCCGAGCACACCTACGGTTCTCCCGTCTGGACTTGGGCTTCCAACTACAGCAGTGCCACGGCAAAGTTTACCTGCATTGACGGCGACGATACCCAAATCGTGACCGCCACCGTCACCTACGAAGTGACCACCGCCGCCACCTACACCGCCGCCGGTACGGGCGCCTACACCGCCACCGTGACCTTCAACGGCAAGACGTACACGGATACCAAGACGGTGACCATCCCCATGCTCGTTCTCACCGCCCCCACCATCACGTCCCTGTACAATTCCACCAGCGGCGTCTCCGTCGGCTGGGGCGCTGTGGACGGGGCCACTGAATACATCGTCTGGCGGCTGAACAACTCCTCCGGCAAGTGGGAGAAGTGCGCCACCACCACCGGCACGACCTACCTCAGCACCAGCCCGGTCTCCGGCACCACCTATTATTACGCTATCGAGGCCGTGAACGGGGAAGTTACCTCCGGCCGTGGAACGCAACGATACATCCTGTACATGGCGACGCCCAAGGTCAGTCTGGAGAACACCACCTCCGGCATTAAAGTCTCCTGGAACTCCGTCGCTGGCGCAACCTCCGGCTATCAGGTCTATCGCCGCACGGCGGATACGGACTATGAGCTGTTGAAGCAGGTGTCCACCTCTACTACCAGCTATACGGATACGACCGCCGAGGCGGGGGTACGGTATTACTACATCGTCCGCTCTGTCCGTGGCTCCGCCCGGAGCGCTTACGCCTCTCAGTACATCACCCGCCTGACCACTCCCACGAATATCAGCGTCAGCAACACCAAGAGCGGCGTGCAGGTGACATGGAGCGCCGTCACCGGCGCAACCTCCTATCAGGTCTGGCGGAAGCTGTCCGGCTCCTCCAGCTGGAGCAAGGTGGGCACGACCACCGACACCAGTTATACCAGTACGGGCGTGACCTCCGGCAAGACCTACGTGTTCACCGTGAAGGCGGTCTACAACTCCAGCGTCAGCACCTACAACACCACGGGTAAGACCATCATGCGCCTGGCCGAGCCCACCATCACATTGGAGAACCTGGTGGGCGGTCTGACCGCAAGCTGGAACGCCGTGGATGGGGCCGAGGGCTACAAGCTCTACCGCCGCTCCGAGACGGGCAGCTATGTCCTCATCGCCGATTTGGGTGCTGATGAGCTGTCCTACACCGACAAGGCGGCAAAGGCAGGTATCGTCTTCTACTACCGTGTCCAGGCCTATAACGGCAGCTACACCAGCTCCTGGACGTCCCAGTTTAACCGGAGAATCGGCCACACCACCCTGACCCTGACGAAGAACAGTTCCGGCGTGGTGCTCACCTGGACAGAGAGCGGCGGCTGCACCGGCTACTACATCTACCGGATGAACGAGGACGGCAGCTATACCCGCATCAAGACCATCACCTCCTCCGACACCCTGACCTGGACGGATACGGATGTGGATCTGACACCCGGAAACTCCTACACCTATTATATCCGGGGCTACAACGGCAGCAGTTTGGGGTCGTATACGCCCAAAACCATCCTCATTGAGGCATAGAAGCACAGCCGCCCCTGAAACAAACCAGCAGCCCTCCGACCACATGGCCGGAGGGCTGACTTTTAGGCTTTGTTCAGAGCGTTCGTTTACCGATAAAGGGGATACCGGTCGGTGAGGGCCACCACGGCGTCCCGGATGTCGTCGGCCTTCGTGTCGTAGGCGGTGGCGGTCTGGCAGATCAGGTCGCCCACCAGGGCGCAGTCCGCCTCGTTAAAGCCCCGGGTGGTGACGGCGGGGGTGCCCAGACGGAGACCGGAGGTGA
Source organism: Clostridiales bacterium (assembly GCA_021205725.1). GTDB lineage: Bacteria > Bacillota > Clostridia > Oscillospirales > Oscillospiraceae > Onthomonas. The sequence goes on along the minus strand of JAJPWY010000017.1, from coordinate 11,118 downwards.
CGAAGGGCTTCTCCGGGTCGCCGGGAATGGCGTTCTTGTTGGCGGTGATGAACACCTCGTCCAGACGGCGCTCCATCTCCTTGCCGGTGAGCCCGGCGGGGCGGAGATCCACCAGCATCAGGTGGTTGTCCGTGCCACCGGAGACCAGATCCAGCCCGCCGTCCAGAATGGCCTTGGCCATGGCCTGAGCGTTCTTGACGATGTTTTCCGCATAGGCCTTGAACTCCGGCTGGAGGGCCTCGCCCAGGGCCACCGCCTTGGCGGCGATGATGTGCATCAGCGGGCCGCCCTGAGAGCCGGGGAAGACGGCGGAGTTCACCTTCTTGGCGATGGTCTCGTCATTGGTGAGGATCATGCCGCCCCGGGGGCCCCGGAGGGTCTTGTGGGTGGTGGTGGTGACGATGTCTGCATAGGGCACCGGGGACATATGCTGGCCGCCTGCCACCAGACCGGCGATGTGGGCCATATCCACCATGAGATAGGCGCCCACCTCGTGGGCAATGTCGGCGAACAGCTTGAAGTCGATGGCCCGGGGATAGGCAGAGGCCCCGGCGATGATCATTTTGGGCCGGTACTCTCTGGCGAGATCCCGCACCTGGTCATAGTCGATGAGGCCGGTCTTGATGTCCACCCCATAGGAGACCATCTTATAATCCTTGCCGGAGAAATTCACTGGAGAGCCGTGGGTCAGATGACCGCCCTGATCCAGGCGCATCCCCATCACGGTGTCGCCCACGTTGCACAGAGCACGATAGGCGGCGTAGTTGGCCTGTGCGCCGGAGTGGGGTTGGACGTTGGCGAACTTCGCTCCAAACAGCTCCTTGGCCCGGTCGCGGGCGATGTCCTCCACGATGTCCACACACTGGCAGCCGCCATAATACCGGCGTCCGGGATAGCCCTCGGCGTACTTGTTGGTCAGAACGGAACCGGCGGCGGCCAGAACCGCCTCCGAAACCACGTTCTCCGAGGCGATCAGCTCGATGTTCCGCCGCTGACGGGTCAGCTCCTGGGCGACGGCAGCTCCCACCTGGGGGTCTGCCTGATTCAAAAAGGAAAGGGTCTCCTCTACCATGACTGCTCCTCCTGTACTGTGCGCTCTCCATGGCAGAACGTCCGCAGATGACGCACGAATGTTTACCAAACTATTATATCAGAGTTGGAAGAAAAGACAATAGTGGGAATTTCCTGTTTGTGAGGGTCGAAATGCGGAGTAATTTGTGATAAAATGGCAGATGAGATAAAATGCCGCCGTTGAAACGGCGGGAAAGGGGCTCTTTATGAAAACAGAGCAGCAGGTACAGGCCATTGTGGAGGCGTTGAAGGAACGTTACCCCGACTCCCTTTGTTCCCTGCAATATGAAAAGGACTATGAGCTGCTCTTTGCGGTGCGGCTCTCCGCCCAGTGTACCGACGCCCGGGTGAACCAGGTGACGCCGGCCCTCTTTGCCCGCTTCCCCACTCTGGAGGCCTTTGCCCAGGCGGATCCGGAGGAGGTGGGGCAGTACATCCACTCCTGCGGCTTTTTCCGGGGCAAGAGCCGGGATCTGGTAAACTGCGCCCGGATGCTGCTGTCCGACTATGGCGGCAGGGTGCCCGGGGAGATGGAGGATCTGCTCCGCCTGCCGGGGGTGGGGCGCAAGACCGCCAACCTGATCCAGGGAGATGTGTACCACACCCCGGGAGTGGTGGTGGCGGATACCCACTGTATCCGCATTGCCGGACGGCTGGGGCTCACCGACGGGACAAAGGATCCGAAGCGGGTGGAGGAGCAGCTCCGGGCGGTGCTGCCCCCGGAGGAGTCCAACAACTTCTGTCATCGGCTGGTGCTCTTTGGCCGGGAGGTGTGTACCGCCCGGCGAGCCTGGTGCGAAAAATGCCCTCTGCGCCCCTGGTGCAGCTATTTTCAGGGGGAATCCGGCGCAGATGAGGCCGGTGAAGCGGAAAACCCATGAACAAAGGGTAAAAATAATTTGAAAAGTGTCCCTAATAGCTTGCAATTTCAGGCCAGAGCCATTAGAATAATAATACCGGAATGAGACCGGGCAAATCCCGGATGCGGAGGAGGAAATCATTATGGCATTCACTTTTAACGTAGACGAACTGAAGAAAAAGGCAGTGTCCCTGGGGCAGAGCAGCCTGAATCTCGCCCAAACCGGCGTGGATAAGGGCGTCCAGCTGGCCAATGTCGCCATGCTGAAGGCGGCCAACGTGAGAGAGGACAGCAACCTTCGGGCCGCCTATGCGGAGCTGGGCAAGATGTACTTCGCCGACCACGGAGCTGAGCCGGAGGAGACCTATGCCGCCGTGTGCGCCCAGATCGCCGACATCCAGGCCGCCATCGCTGCCAACAACGCCAAGATCGCCGAAACGAAGGTCGCTCCGGAGGCCGAGTCCGAGGCTGATGTAGAGGTGGAAGTGGAGGCAGAGGCAGAGCCCGAAGCTGAGGCAGAGCCCGAAGCTGAGGAGCCCACCGACGAGGAAGCACCTGCCGACGAGGCCACCTCAGACTGACTGAAACAGGGCAGATGAACGACAACAGGCCCCTGCCGCCAAAGGGCGGCGTGGGCCTGTCGCCTTTTTTCATCACAGACGATCCCATTTCGTCAAAAATGGAGCGCTGCAGAACAGAAGGTTCCGCAGCGCTCCATTTGGTTTTACTACATCACACCTCAAACAGCAGGTCGCCGTAGCTGTACATGGGCCACACGTCCTGATCCACCAGCAGCTCCAGCTTGTCGATGGGCGCACGGAGAGCGGCCATGCAGGGGACGATGGTGTCGTGGAAGGCGTGGGCCATGGCGCCCATGGAGTCCATGGAGTTGACCTGGGGCAGCTTTTTCTCCAGATCGGCCAGGGCAACGGAGGCCTGCTTGAGCAGGACGTTCACCTGATCCAGCAGATCCTTCTGGACGGAGGCGTCGGCGTCCACGGCCTCCAGAGCGGCCACCGTGTTGGCCAGGTCGCCGGAATAGGCCACAACAGCGGGGATGTACGCCTTGGACGCCATATGGATCATGGCGTTGGCCTCGATGTTGATGGTCTTGGCGTAGGTCTCATACTGAACCTCCACACGGGAGGCCAGCTCGGCCCGGGTGAAGATGTTGAACTTCTCATACATATCCACCACGTCGTCCTGCACCAGGACAGGGATGGCGTCCACCATGCTCTTGATGTTGGGCAGGCCCCGGCGGGCAGCCTCCTCCACCCAGGCGTCGGAGTAGCCGTCGCCGTTGAAGATGATGCGCTTGTGCTTGGAGATGGACTCCTTGATATAGGCCTTGCAGGCAGTCTCGAAGTCCTCGGCCCCCTCCAGGGCGTCGGCGGCGTTGCAGAAGGCCTCAGCCAGGACGGCGTTCAAAGCGGTATTGGGAGATGCGATGGAGTCGTGAGAGCCCACCATACGGAACTCGAACTTGTTGCCAGTAAAGGCGAACGGGGAGGTGCGGTTCCGGTCGGTGGCGTCCTTCCGGAGGACGGGGACGGTGGACACGCCGGTATCCAGGTCGGATTCGGCGGCAGCGGCGTCCTCGGAGCCCTTCAAAATCTGGTTTACCACCTCATCCAGCTGGTCGCCCAGGAAGATGGAGATGATGGCGGGAGGCGCCTCCTGCGCGCCCAGACGGTGGTCGTTGCCCACGTCGGCGGCGGACTCACGGAGCAGGTCGGCGTGGTCGTCCACAGCGGCCAGCACGCAGGAGAGCACCAGCAGGAACTGGAGGTTGTGGATGGGATCGTCGCCCGGCTCGAAGAGGTTCTCCCCCTCATCGGTGCCGATGGACCAGTTATTGTGCTTGCCGGAGCCGTTGATGCCCGCATAGGGCTTCTCGTTGAGCAGGCAGACCAGACCGTGGCGGGTAGCCACCCGCTTCATGGTCTCCATGGTCAGCTGGTTCTGGTCTACGGCCACGTTGGCGGTGGAGTAGATCGGGGCCAGCTCATGCTGAGCGGGAGCCACCTCGTTGTGCTGAGTGGTGGCGGTGATGCCCAGCTTCCACAGCTCTACGTCCAGGTCCTTCATGTAAGCGCCGATGCGCTCCCGGATCTGGCCAAAGTAGTGGTCGTCCAGCTCCTGGCCCTTGGGGGCGGGCGCGCCGAACAGGGTGCGTCCGGCATAGACCAGGTCCTTCCGCTTCAGGTACTTCTCCCGGTCCACCAGGAAATACTCCTGCTCCGGGCCGACGAAGGCGGTGACCTTCTTGGCGGTGGTGTTACCGAACAGCCGGACGATACGGATGGCCTGGGTGGACAGAGCCTCCATGGAGCGGAGCAGAGGGGTCTTCTTGTCCAGAGCCTCGCCGGTATAGGAGATGAACACGGTGGGGATGCACAGAATCACGCCGCAGCCGGACTCCTTGACAAAGGCGGGAGAGGTGATGTCCCAGGCAGTGTAGCCCCGGGCATAGGAGGTGGCACGCAGGCCACCGGAGGGGAAGGAGGACGCGTCCGGCTCGCCCATGATGAGCTGCTTGCCGGAGAGCTGGAGGAGGGTCTTGCCGTCCTTGGGATAGGTGATAAAGGAATCGTGCTTCTCAGCGGTGGAGCCGGTCAGCGGCTGGAACCAGTGAGTGTAGTGGGTGGCGCCCTTCTCCACAGCCCAGTCCTTCATGGCATTGGCCACCACATCGGCGGTCGCCATGGAGATCTGCCCGCCGTTTTCCATCACATCGGTGACCTCGGCGAACACCTTCTTGGGCAGGCGCTCCTTCATAACGGATACGCTGAACACATTTACTCCAAAAATCTCGCTGATATTCATACTTCTCAACCCTTTCGATGTTTGCGATATTTGGCATACAGTTCGGACGGAAGACCCGCACAAACAAAGAAGGCGACAACGATTCCCTGCTCTCTCAGGGGACGCCATTGTCACCTTTACTCTCGTGTCTGTTCGGTTATGAGGCCCCGGAGAGCCTCCGCTTCACAACACAAAGGATACACTATCCGGCGGGAATATGCAAGTGTTTTTTTGATTTCATTCAAATTGACCGCAAAACCTCTCCCTTCCATCCTCTATTTTATGAAATATGAACGGAAGATGCATGAAGAAATTCAAAAGTTGTCAGAATGTCTTGACATTCCCGCCCGAACTGGTTAGTATAATACTATCCGCAGGCATTTTCTGTGTATCTTCCATCCGGTCCTCCGGCCGCCGGGAGCCGCTCGGAAATGTCCGCCCCTCATCGCTGAAAATGCAGGATGGGGCCGGTTGCCCTGCGTCATTTGCCTGTCTCGCCCCGTTCCCCCGAGGGCAGAGCCGGAAGGAGCAGCGATTACATCATGAGTCACACCAAAGAGGATATCCTCCGCATCGTCCGGGAGGAGGATGTGAAATTCGTCCGGATGCAGTTCGTGGACATCTTCGGCGAGCTGAAAAATGTGGCGGTCATGGCCTCCCAGCTGGAGGACGCCCTGGACAACGGGGTGATGATCGACGGCTCCTCTATTGAGGGCTTTGTCCGGGTCAATGAGTCCGACCAGTTTCTCCGCCCCGACTTGGACACCTTCGCCATCTATCCCTGGCGGCCCAGCCGGGGCCGGGTGGGCCGTCTGCTGTGCGACGTGTACAGCGCCGACGGCAGACCGTTCATCGGCGATCCCCGGGGCGTGCTTCGCCGGGCGGTGAGCCGGGCGGCGGAGCTGGGCTATACCCTGAACATCGGCCCGGAATGTGAGTTCTTCCTGTTTCAGACGGACGACCGGGGCCGCCCCACCACCGAGACCATCGACCAGGCGGGCTATTTCGACCTGGGCCCTCTGGACCAGGGGGAGGCCACCCGCCGGGAGATCTGTCTGAGCCTGGAGGAGATGGGCTTTACCGTGGAGGCCAGCCACCATGAGATGGCCCCCGGCCAGCATGAGGTGGACTTCCGCTATGAGGAGGCCCTCCATGCGGCGGACAATATGACCACCTTCAAGCTGGCGGTCAAGACCATCGCCCAGCGCAACGGCCTTCACGCCACCTTTATGCCTAAGCCTCTCAGCGACGCTCCCGGCTCCGGTCTGCACATCAACCTGTCCCTCCACCGGGACGGGAAAAACCTGTTCTGCGACCCGGAAGGGGTACACGGGCTGTCCAAAGAGGCCTATTCCTTTATTGCAGGCATTATGGCCCACATCGACGCCATCACCGCCATCGCCAATCCCCTGGTGAACAGCTACAAGCGGCTGACCCCGGGCTACTCCGCCCCCTGCTATGTGTGCTGGTCGGAGTCCAACCGTTCCGCCCTCATCCGTATCCCCGCTGTCCGGGGAGAGCACACCCGGCTGGAGTTCCGCAGTCCCGACCCCTCCTGCAATCCTTACCTGACCTTTGCGGTCTGCCTGGCCGCCGGTCTGGACGGTATCCAGCGGGGCCTGACCCCTCCGGCGGAGAACACGGAGAACGTCTATCGCCTCTCCGACCATCGGCGCTCGGCCCTGGGCATTGCCAGTCTCCCCGCCAATTTGAAGGAGGCCATTGACGCACTCCGGGCAGACCAGTTCATCCTGGACGTGCTGGGGCCGCACGTCTCCGCCGCCTATCTGGAGGGGAAGACCGCCGAATGGGACAGCTACCGGCGGCAGGTCTCCCAGTGGGAACGCGACCAGTACCTGATCCGTTATTAAGACGAATCACCTGAGACTGGGAGTGGTTTCATGTGGAGAGAATAATCGTCGTCTTTGACAGCGACAAGAGCGCCCGGCGCATCTGCGAGATGATCGAGTCCGCCGGGGCTGCGGAGTGTCAGCTCTGCCGCTCGGGAGGAGAGGCCCGCCGGGCCGTCGCAAAATATGATATTGATCTGGTGATCTGCGGCTTCCGCCTGCCGGACGGCACGGGGGAGAGCCTGTTTGAAGACCTGCCGGAGGGCGCCTCCATGCTGATGATCGCCCCCCAGCACCAGCTGGATCTGGTGAGCGACGACATCTTCCGTCTCCCCGCTCCCATCTCCAGAAGCGACCTGGTGGCCTCGGTGCGGATGGTGCTCCAGATGAGCCACCGCCTCAGCCGGTTGGTCAAGCCCCGGAGAAGCAGCGAGGATCAGGACGTGATCCGCCGTGCCAAGGAGCTGCTGATGGAGCGCAACGGTCTCACGGAGGAGCAGGCCCACCGTATGTTACAGAAGAAAAGCATGGACTCCGGGGTCAACCTGGTGCAGACCGCCCGGCTGGTGCTGGGCGACCTGTGACCGTCCCGGAAGATACAGGAGGGAGAGTTCCTATGGTCAAAGTGAATCAGAATTTCACCAAGCTCCCCGGAGGCTATCTGTTTCCGGAGATCGGGCGGAGGGTGCGTGCCTTCTCCGCCCAGAACCCGCCCAAGCCGCTCATCCGTCTGGGCATCGGCGACGTGACCCAACCCCTGGCCCCCGCCGTCATCCAGGCTATGGAGCAGGCCACCGCCGAGATGGGCAAAAAGGAGACCTTCCGGGGCTACTGCGAGGAGACCAACGCTGCCTATGACTTTCTCCGCTACGCCATCCGGGACGATTACAAGCGCCGGGGGGTGGACATTGAGGACGATGAGATCTTCGTCTCCGACGGTGCCAAGAGCGACTGCGGCAACATCGGGGACATTTTCTCGGTAGACAATGTGGTGGCTGTCTGCGACCCGGTCTACCCCGTCTATGTGGACACTAACGCCATGGCCGGACGGGCCGGGGACTACGACGGGGAGAAGTGGACCGACCTGGTCTATCTCCCCTGCACCGCCGAAAACGGCTTCTTCCCCGACCTCCCCGCCGGGGATCGGGTTCCGGACATGATCTACCTCTGCTCCCCCAACAACCCCACCGGCGCCGCCGCCACCCGGGAGCAGCTCCAGACCTGGGTGGATTACGCCAACGAGCACGGCTCTGTCATTCTCTTTGACTCCGCCTATGAGGCGTTCATCTCCGAGCCGGGCATCCCCCACTCCATCTTTGAGATCCCCGGGGCCAAGACCTGCGCCATCGAGTTCCGCTCCTTCTCCAAGACGGCGGGCTTCACCGGCAACCGGTGCGCCTATACCGTCATCTCTAAAGAGCTGGTGCGGGAGGGAGTCAGCCTGAACCGGCTGTGGAACCGTCGCCAGGGCACCAAGTTCAACGGCGTGCCCTACGTCATCCAGCGGGCCGCCGAGGCCACCTTCACCCAGGAGGGCCAGGCACAGATCAAAGAGACCATCCAGTACTACCTGGACAACGCCAGGGTCATCCGGGAGGGCCTGACTGCCGCAGGGCTGACGGTCTACGGCGGAGTGAACGCCCCCTATATCTGGTTCCGCACCCCGGAGGGGTACGGCTCCTGGGAGTTCTTCGACAAGCTGCTCCATGAGGCCTGCGTGGTCACCACTCCCGGCGCCGGGTTCGGCCCCAGTGGAGAGGGCTATATCCGGCTCACCGCCTTTGGCGACGCTGACGACACCCGGGAGGCGGTTCGCCGCATCCAGGAGCTGCTGAGCAAGTAAGATACAAAAGATACAACTGCAACAACGCCAGAAAAGTGCCTCAATGGGGAGGCCGCAAAGAGGAGATTCTATACCCTTTTTCGGCTGCCTGAGGCACTTTTTTCTGGAAAGGGAAAGGGGAACGAGACAGATGGAACAAGTGAAAACGGAGAGCACCATGCCCGCCCAGGGTCTCTACGACCCCAGCTTTGAGCACGACGCCTGCGGCATCGGCTGCGTGGTGGACATCAAGGGCCGGAAGAGCTACGCAACGGTGGACAACGCCCTGAAGATCGTGGAAAAGCTGGAGCACCGGGCCGGAAAGGACGCCGAGGGCAAGACCGGCGACGGCGTGGGCATCATGCTCCAGATCGGGCACAAATTCTTCCGGAAGGCCGCTGAGCAGGCGGGCTTCACCGTGGGTGAGGAGCGGGACTACGGCATCGGTATGTTCTTCTTCCCCCAGAACACCCTGGCCCGGAGCCAGGCCAAGAAGATGTTCGAGGTCATCGTGGAGAAGGAGGGCATGGAGCTGCTGGGCTGGCGCACCGTGCCCACCCATCCGGAGGTGCTGGGGCAGAAGGCAGTCTCCTGCATGCCCTATATCGAGCAGGCGTTCATCCGCCGCCCGGAGGGGGTGAAGAAGGGTCTGGCCTTTGACCGGAAGCTGTACATCGCCCGCCGGGTGTTTGAGCAGTCCAACGACAACACCTACGTGGTCTCCTGCTCCAGCCGTACCATCGTCTATAAGGGGATGTTCCTGGTGGCGGAGCTGCGGCAGTTCTACACCGACCTCCAGGACGAGGACTACGAGTCCGCCATCGCCATGGTGCACTCCCGGTTCTCCACCAACACCAATCCCTCCTGGGAGCGGGCCCATCCCAACCGGTTCATCCTCCACAACGGCGAGATCAACACCATCCGGGGCAACGTGGATCGGATGCTGGCCCGGGAGGAGACCATGAAGTCCAACGTCCTCAGCGAGGACGATCTGGACAAAATTTACCCGGTCATCAACCCGGTGGGCTCTGACTCCGCCCGGCTGGACAACACTCTGGAGTTTCTGGTGATGAACGGCATCGAGCTGCCCATGGCGGTGATGATGTGCATCCCCGAGCCCTGGGTGAACGACAAGAATATGTCCCGCACCAAGCGGGATATGTACCGCTACTACGCCACCATGATGGAGCCCTGGGACGGCCCCGCCTCCATCCTGTTCTCCGACGGCGACTGTGTGGGAGCCGTGCTGGATCGGAACGGTCTGCGTCCCTCCCGGTACTACATCACCTCCGATGACCAGCTGGTGCTCTCCTCCGAGGTGGGCGTGCTGGAGTTCCCGCCGGAGAAGGTGGTCAAGAAGTCCCGGCTCCAGCCCGGTAAGATGCTGCTGGTGGACACCGTCCAGGGTCGGCTCATCACCGACGACGAGCTGAAGGAGGGCTACGCCGTCCGTCAGCCCTACGGCGAGTGGCTGGACATGAATCTGATCCACCTCTCCGACCTGAAGATCCCCAACAAAAAGGTGCCCAGCTATGACCAGGAGCACCGTGACCGGCTGTACAAGGCCTTTGGCTACACCTATGAGGAGGTCAAAAACTCCATCCTCCTCATGGCCCAGACCGGCGCAGAGCCCACCGCCGCCATGGGCGTGGACATTCCCCTGGCGGTGCTGTCCGAGAAACACCAGCCCCTGTTCAACTACTTCAAGCAGCTCTTCGCCCAGGTCACCAACCCCCCCATTGACGCCATCCGGGAGGAGATTGTCACCGACACCTCCGTCTATCTGGGGCGTGAGGGCAATCTGCTGGAGGAGCGGGCAGAGAACTGCAAGATGCTCCGCATCCACAACCCCATCCTCACCAGCATCGACCTGATGAAAATCCGGAACATGAAGGTGCCCGGCTTCAAGGTGGAGACCGTCTCCCTGTTGTACTACAAGAACACCCCCCTGGAGCGGGCCATTGACCGGATGTTCGTCTCGGTTGACCGGGCCTACCGAAACGGAGCCAACATCATCATCCTCTCCGACCGTGGGGTGGACGAGAACCATGTGGCTATCCCCTCCCTGCTGGCCGTCTCCGCTCTGGAGCAGTATCAGATCCGCACCCGGAAGCGCACCTCCCTCTCCATCATCCTGGAGTCTGCCGAGCCCAGAGAGGTACACCATTTCGCCACCCTTCTGGGCTACGGCGCAGCGGCCATCAACCCCTATCTGGCCCAGGAGTGCATCGGCGAGCTGATCGACAAGAATCTGCTGGACAAGGAATACTCCGCCGCCGTGGACGACTACAACCAGGCCGTCCTCAACGGCATCGTGAAGATTGCCTCCAAGATGGGCATCTCCACCCTCCAGTCCTACCAGTCCGCCCAGATCTTCGAGGCGGTGGGCATCAATCAGGAGGTCATCGACAAGTACTTCACCAACACCGTCTCCCGGGTGGGCGGCATCGGTCTCAAGGAGATCGACGACGTGGTGGAGTGGCGGCACAACCACGCCTTTGACCCTCTGGGCCTGACCACCGACACCACCCTGGACTCCGTGGGCGCTCACAAGTCCCGAGCGGGCTACGACGCCGAGGATCACCTGTACAACCCTGTCACCATCAGCCTGCTCCAGCAGGCCCTTTGGAACTCGGACTACGCCACCTTCAAGAAGTACTCCGCCGCCGTGGACGACGAGAACAAGCCCCACACCCTCCGGGGCCTGATGG
>JAJPWY010000001.1 GCA_021205725.1 Clostridiales bacterium | reverse complement strand
GTCATCTACTATGCCGGCCCCACCCCCGCCCAGCAGGGGATGGCAGTGGGAGCCTGTGGCCCCACCACCTCTAGCCGGATGAACGGCTTCGCTCCCCGGCTGCTGGATCTGGGACTGGTGGGCATCATCGGCAAGGGACAGATGGACGACCAGGTTCGGGCCGCCATCGTCCGCAACGGCGCCTGCTATTTTGCCGCCGTGGGCGGTGCCGGGGCGCTAATCGCCCGGTGTATCCAAAAGGCGGAGGTCATCGCCTTCGATGATCTGGGCTGCGAGTCGGTGAAACGGATGACCGTATGCAATCTCCCCCTCACCGTGGCCATGGACGCCCAGGGGAACAGCCTCTACGAGACAGGGCGGGCGGCGTACCGGATCGAGTAATCCAGGGCCACATCCCTCAGCATATCACCGGGTCAGCAGAGCTGTCCACGTGTGGACTCCGGCGATCCCGTCCACGGTCAGCCCCTGATCTCTCTGATAGCGTCGAATCGCTGCCACAGTCTTGCTGCCGCAGTCTCCGTCCACGGACAGCCCTGCGTCGCCCTTGCCGTTGAGCAGGCTCTGAAGGCTCTTTACCTGAGCTCCGGCGCTGCCCTGCCTGATAGTGGATAATGTGCTCACGTCAAACCCTCCTGTGGTGGCCGTGTCTGTGGCGGCTGCGGGCGCTGTCCCACCGGTAAACCAGCTTTCAGCCCTCGTTCCGGTGAGCCGGTTCAGGTCGCAGACCTGCCCGGAGATACCGGGACAGCTGCCCTTGCTGGTGTACTGGTGGAGATCGGCGCCGTCGTGGGCCGGGTAGCTGCTGCTATAGCTGCCGTCATTCTTCCCGTACCGGGCCTCCCACCAGGCGGTATCGACGCTCCGTCCGTCAATGACGGACTTGTAGGTGCTGTATTGGGCGTACATGGTGTAGATTATGCACCTGCCGCCCAATCCTTCCAGATAGTCCAGCGCCGCCTGAACGTCCGCAGCGGCGTTCCCGGCCTCCACATCCAGGACATATCCCTGGAAATAGCTGCGCACCCGGTCTTTGCAGGTGTTTACCAGAAATTCCGCCTGTGCCAGCTCGTCTCCCCGATTCAGATAGGCGTACAGCCAATAGGGGATTTGATTTGCCTCACAGCCCTGAATGAATTCTGACAGGGTCGTGTCGATGTAGCCTGTCCCCTGGGTGGCCTTGGAGATGAGAAACGGGCAGCCTGCCCTGACCTCACTCCAGTCCTCTACCGGGTGATAGTGGCTGATATCCGGATAATAGCTCATTTGCACTCGCCTCCTGTGATGATGCTCGGCGTCCTGTCACGGATGGGCAGCCGCCGGAATGTTTATGCTCTATTTTACCATGCCCCCGGTTTCCTGAATATGCAAAAACAAGGTTTTGCGCCGAAATGCCGCAGTATTTGAGATATAGTTGCACTTTTGCCGCAGATACGGATGGAAGCCACCGGTTGACAGGCGGGGAGCTCCACCGGAGACAGAAGCACACACAACGGATCCAGAAGGAGGGTTCACCATGGATGCAGCAAGCAGCCTGCAAAGACTCAGGGAGGGAAATGAGCGATACCTGCTCAGTCAAAATGAGATCGGAGATATTTCCGGGGAAATGCGCCGCTATACGGCGAAGAACGGACAGCATCCCTTTGCGATCATTATCGCCTGCTCGGACTCCAGAGAGATCCCGGAGGCGATCTTCTCCTGCGGGATCGGAGATCTGTTCGTAATCAGGGTTGCTGGAAATGTGATCGACGACAGCGTTCTTGGCAGCATCGAATACGCCGCCGGTCATCTGGGGTGCCCGCTTGTGGTCGTCCTGGGCCACTCCAACTGCGGCGCAGTTGCGGCCACGATCGCCGGAGGCGCAGGCGGGTACACAAAGACCATCACCGATCAGATCGCCCAGGCGATCCGGTCGGAGACGGATGACCGCAAGGCCAGCTGCCTGAATGTGGAGCACACCGTAGCGTCCATCAAAGAGGCCTTCTGCGGACATCCGGAAATGTCTGCGGTACAGGTTATGGGCGCACTGTACGATGTGAGAACCGGCACGGTGGATTTTTTTGCGGACGGGAAAGGCACTCTGTAACAAATAGCACCGACCAATCATGTAAACAGCGGTGAAAGCGAAAAATCGCCCTGAATCGTGTTCTCTCTACACGACTCAGGGCGATTCGGATTAGCTCAGGCCGTCCACCTCTATCTCTGCGTCGAAGCACCGTCTCCCGTCGGACAGGAGGCCGTACATGGCACAGCTCAGCTCTCCGGTCAGTTGGGCAAACAGGGCGATGCGCTCTCCCTCCATGGCCTCGTGGTCAAAGGTCATCTGTGCGGCGACGATGCTCCTGCCCCGGAGAGGCTCCGGGACGTAGTTCAGCAACAGGTCGGCGTAATACTGGTTCCCCAGATGCCCGTTCAGGTCGATCTCCGAGGGCTGCACCAGATGCTCTGCCACCTGGGGCAGCTCCGGCAGTCGGAGCCGTTTCAGCTGAGGACTCACCTCTACCTGTGTGGGCCACAGGGGATAGCCGCACGTCCCCGGCCGGAGAATGCGCCGCTCCACCGAATCCACCATGACCCACCCCGTGGCGGACTGGGCCAGAATGCTCCCGTCTCCGTCCTCCAGAGAGAAGTTCCGGTAGAACTGAGCGCCCCTGACCTGATACTCCCAAGTGGAAAACCGGCACTGAGTCCCGTATGGGATGGGGGCGAACCGCCGATAGGCCAGCCGGGAGAGCAGAAAGACCTGTCGCTCCTGCTGCATTTTCGCCCAGGTGATCCCCCGCTCCTCCAGGTGACGGTTGGCCAGATCACCACTCCAGGCCAGATAGGAGCGAAGGCTCAGGGTGCGATCCTGTCCGCAGTTGTAGAAATTGACCCGGTGGGGCACGGTGAGTATCGGTTTCATGGGGCCTCCTGTTCTCTGGCTGACGCTGTACAAACAAACGGTATCTGTTTATTTATCATATCATACCTGTTTGCGGAGCTTTGCACGAATCTGTCCGGGTACTTGCGGTATTTTCTCGTCATTTTGCTGTGTTATGCCTTTACTTTTGCAAGACAACCCGCTATAATGATATCAGTGGGGGCAGAACGTCCTCTCCTCTCATACCGTCGTCCCAAGAGGGAGGTTTATCCTATGAATACCCGCGCCCAGCAGCATCTTCACCGCTTTGCCACCGTTCTGGAATTTATCATCGCCGGTGTACTGTGCTTCAACGTGCTGTTCTTCACCTTCCAGCTTCTTGGTACCACCTTCCACGTGGAGGGATTCCCCGTATACGACGAATTCAAGGACATCCTGGATATGGCCTTCACCCTGGTCATTGGGGTGGAGATCATCCGCATGATGTGCGAGCACTCCACCGAGGTGGTCTTTGAGGTGCTTACCTTCGCCATCGCCCGGCAGATCGTTATTGACCACACCAACGCCATCGACAACATCTACGGCGTGGTGGCCCTGGCCGTCCTCTTTGCCACCCGGAAGTATCTTATCCCTGCTGTCCAGAAGAAGTCCGGAGAAAAGAGCGACGCCCAGGAGAACGCAGAGAAGACCGAAACAACAGTCTGATCGTCGGGGCCATCGCCCTGTTTCCTGCAAAAGCAGCGACAGCCCGTCCCTTTGGAGCAAGGTCAAAGGGACGGGCTGTTTTTTGCGCCTTACGCCGGGAAAAAGAAGGACACGATGGGGATGGTCACCAGACACAGCAGGGTAGAGGTGATGATGCCGCTGGTCAGGGTGTCCGTGTCCATGTCGTACTGATTGGCCAGCATCACCGGCATATTTCCGGCGGGCATGGCGGCCAGAAGCACCAGGGCGGAGACCATCATGCTGTCCGGCAGCAACCGACCCAACACCAGGGCCAGCAGGATGGGCAGGGCCAGCATCCGCACCGCCAGAAAGAGATAGACCCGGGCGTTGGTCAGCACCTTTTTCAGAGAGGTGGTGGCCAGGCTGATGCCCAGCACCACCAGCGAGAGGAAGGTGGTGCAGCTGCCGATGTAGCTCAGGGCGTCTCCCAGAAACTCCGGAACGGAGATAGGCAGCAGATAGAGGGCGATAGAGATGTAGCAGGCCACCAGGCCGGGGTTGAACAGGGAGGAGAGACGGAAGGGGATGGGCTTTCCCACCGCCTTGGACACGGCGTGATAGCCGTAGCTGTAAAAGAGCAGGGAGTACATCACATTGAAGATGACCACATACAGCATGGCGGAGGAGCCCAGAATGGAGAGGGTCACCGGGATGCCCACAAAGCCTACATTCCCGAACAGGGAGAGCATATGATAGGAGGTGCGCTCCTCTTTGGGTGCCCGGGTCAGAATGGGCATCAGCTCGCCCACCACCAGAAAGACGGCATAGATTCCCACACAGACCAGAGCGGTGACGCCCAGCTTCTCCAGGCTGAACTCGGAGGTGTCCTCCAGGGCGCTGACCACGATCATCGCCGGGCTGCACAGCTGGACGATCATGGCGGACAGCTCCTTGCTGCCCTGTTCGGAGACGATGCCCAGCCGGAACAGCAGGACGCCGACGCCCAACAGAAGGCCAATGGTGAGCATTTTACTGAAAATCAGGAGCATAATGACCCTCCCTCACAGCGTAAGTTGACATAAAAATAAGGCGGACGGAAGTCCTCCAGTACAGCTCTTATTATACTATGTGAAGGGAGAGGAGAAAATGGACAAAATAGCAGAATTCCGTCGTCGCTTTCTCTCCGAAATTGAAAATTTGATAATAGCCGATCCGGGACTTGATGAAATGTGGAAAGCGTGGTAAAATAAGCTATTATTTCGTGCGTGAGTAAGGAGCGTGGAGACATGAGCGGCGAAGGGATAGGCAACAACACCCTGCGGCAGGAGGCGGAGGCGCTGTCCGGTAAGATGAGGGATCTGTACCGCATCATCCATCAGAACCCGGAGCTGGGGCGGCAGGAGCATGCCACCTCCGTCCTGGTGGAGCGTCGGCTGCTGGCCATGGGGCTGGAGGCCCGACGGGTGGCGGACACGGGAATCGTGGGCCTGCTCCGGGGCGGCCGCCCGGGAAGGACGGTGGCTATCCGGGCGGAGCTGGACGCTCTGCCCATCCGGGAGGAGAGCGGCCTGCCCTGGGCGTCTCAGAACGAGGGGGTCATGCACGCCTGCGGCCATGACTTCCACACCGCCGCCCTGCTGGGGACGGCTCAGCTCCTGGCCGCCCATCGGGAGGAGCTGCCGGGAAACGTGAAGCTCTTCTTCCAGCCCAACGAGGAGGGGGACGGAGGCGCGGAGCTGATGATCCGGGACGGGTGCATGGAGCAGCCCCACGTGGACGCCGTCTTTGGCCTCCACTGTGACAGCCAGCTTCCCGCAGGGGAGATCTCGGTGATGGAGGGCCGCATCTGCGCCGCCTCCAACCCCTTTACCATCACCCTCCGGGGCCGGGGGGCACACGGGGCAAAGCCCCATGAGGGGGACGACGTGATCGTGGCGGGGGCGCAGATCGTCACCGCCATCCAGACTCTGGTCAGCCGGAGAACGGCCCCCACAGAGCCGGTGGTCATCTCAGTGGGCACCTTCCACAGCGGCGTGGCGGGGAACGTGCTGGACACGGAGGCAAGGCTCACCGGCATCATCCGCACCCTGGGAGACGACCGCCGCCGGGAGATCACCGGCCAGTTCCGGGAGATGGTGGAGACCATCGCCCATGCCATGGGCTGCCAGGCGGAGGTGGTCATCGAGGAGAGCTATCCCGGCGTCCGGAACGACGCCGCCATGACCCGTCTGGTGCGCCGGAGCGCCGCCGGACTGCTGGGGGCGGAAAACGTCCATGTGGGCACGGAGCCATCCATGGGGACGGACGACTTCGGCTATTTCAGCCACCTTGCCCCGGGCTGCTATTTCCGGCTGGGAACGGCGGATCCGTCCTGGCCAGAGCGGTGGCGCTCCCACACCCCCCAGTTCCGGGTGTCGGAGCAGGCCCTGCCCATCGCTGCCGCCCTCCACGCCAGGATTGCCATAGACTATCTGACGGAGCATGAGGAACGGTAAACCGGTTCACGCTCGATAACAAGACAGCACACATATTGAATAACCCTTCGACGAATTCGCCGAAGGGTTATCTCATGTCAAAGGCGTATCCCGCTCTCCCTCAGTCGCCTTACGGCGACAGCTCCCTCAGAGAGGGAGCCAGGATTGACGCTAATCCTTTGGCTCCCTCCCAGAGGGAGCTGTCTGCGAAGCAGACTGAGGGAGAGCGGCAGGCACACTTCTCCTGTACCAATCTCCCGGCGAATTCGCCGAGGGTTTAGAACATAGGTCATGTCTGCCGTTCTCCTTCTGTCATGCTGCTGCCGCCTCAAAGGGGAAGCGATAAAGGGACGCGCTGGATAGTGCTTCGTATTTTTGCTGTATCCTCACTTGACCCGGAGCACGTCCTGATAGAACTGATCCAGAGCCTCTTTGGTGGGGAAGTTGGCCACATACATCTGGTTGCCCATGGCTCCGGAGAGGGCGTCGGGGATGCGGCCCACCATTTTCATGTTGGCGGCGTACTTGCTCATGATCTCGGCGTGGCTGTAGACGAAGTTCTTGCCGTCCCGGCGGCCTGCGTAGGCGCAGAAGGCGTGCTCTCCCTCGGGGAGAGAGGACTTGTCAAAGGCAATCATGTCGGCCCAGATCTTGTATACGTCGGTGCTGTGGGCAAAGTCCATCATATCCGGGGAGAAGCCGCCGCAAGGGCGCATATTGACCTCCAGAGCCACCACCTGGCCCTTTTTGCCCAGGCTCTTCTGATCCTCGGTGAGACGGAAGAACTCGAAGTGGACGAACCGGCTCTTGACGCCAAAGGCCTTGACGGTGGCCCGTCCGGCGGCCCGGGTGTCCTCCGGCAGCTCCTTGAGGATGTAGTAGATGGAGTTGTCATTGTCGTTGACGATGTCCATAATGGAGTTGGGGGTGACGTTGCCCGTCTCGAACAGGGGCTCCCCGTTGGAGTCGATAATGGCGTCATAGGAGTTGACCTCCGCGTGGACGAACTCCTCCATGATATAGGTCACGGCGGGATCCTTCACCTCGAAGAACCGCTTCAGCTCCTCGTCGTTGGACAGCTTATGGGTGTCGGAGGCCCCCACGCCGTTGTCCGGCTTGACGATGACGGGATACTTCACCCGGCGGATGAAGTTCTTGCAGCCCTCCACCGTGTCTACCAGGTGATACCGGGCCACGGGGATGCCCGCCTTGCGGTAATAGGTCTTCATCTTGGACTTGTACTTGATGCGGGGCATATCCTCCACCTGGAAGCCGCTGGTGATGTGGAAGGCGGTGCGGAGCTTGGCGTCCCGCTCCAGCCAGTACTCGTTGTTGGACTCCAGCCAGTCGATGGGGCCGTGCTTGAAGATCAGGAAGGCCACCGCACGATAGACCTCGTCATAGTTCTCCAGGTTGCTCACCTTGTAGTATTCGTTCAGGCTGGCCTTCAGGTCGGCGGACAGCTCATTATACGGCTGGTCGCCGATGCCCAGGACGTTCATTCCGTTCTTCTTCAGCTCCCGGCAGAACAGCCAGTAGTTGGTGGGGAAGTTGGGAGAGATGAAGATAAAGTTTTTCATAGGAATCGCTCGCTTTCGTTTTCTCAGGTTTTTATGATGAAATGGTTCGGATTGTCCGGTTCAGCTGAGCAGGTAGGGCACGAAATAGGCCACCTGCTTATACCACCAGGGCCAGTCGTGGCAGCAGTCATAGCCCCAGTAGTCCACCCAGGTGTGGATACCCTTGCTCTGGAGAATGCTGTGTAGCTGCCGGGTGGAGTCGGGCAGCTCCCAGTTGCCCAGGCCCACGCAGATCACCGACTTTTTCTGGTTGTACAGCCCGATGTAGGGGTGATCCTCCGGCAGATTGGCCATATAGTGGACGGGGGAGTTCTGGTACACCACCTCGTCCATATAGCCGTCAAAGCCGTAGTCGGCAGTGTAGATGCCGCTGAGGGCCAGCAGTCCGTCGAACAGGTCGGGGCGGCGGTAGAACAGGTTGGCGGCGTGGGTGGCCCCCAGGCTGCACCCAAAGGCGATGACGCCTGGATATCCCTCCCAGCCGTTGCGTTCGTTAGCCAGGCCCCGGAGAAAGGGCACCATCTCGTCGGTGATATACTGCATCCACTGCTCATGGCGGCGGGCGCGCCAGTAGGGGTCGCCGCTCTTATTGGACCAGGTCTCCTTGTCCAGGGTGTCGATGGACAGCACCATGACCTGGCCGGATTCGATCCAGGGGGCCCAGGCGTCGGTCATCTTATAGTTTTCAAAGTCATAGAACCGCCCGTCCTGGCAGGGGATAAAGATCACCGGGCGTCCGGCGTGGCCGTAGAGCTTGCACTCCATCTCCCGGCCCAGGGCGGGGCTGTAGTCTTTAAAGTAGTTGGTTTCCATCTCTCTGTCTCTCCCTGTAGGGGTAAGTGGGTCGCCGTGTCCGCTGGGTCAGGGCCGGTACAGCAGCACGTTGAGGAAAAAGGGGATCTGCTTTTCCCAGCAGGCCTCGCAGTGGTCGCCTCTGGGGACGATACGGCTGGTGAGCAGCACCCTCCGATCCAGCAGCATGGCGGTGACCTCGCCAAACTGGTGGGCCATGTTGGGGTGGAACTTCATCTCCCGGGAGCCGTAATCCATGTACACCACCGTATCCGGGTCAAGAGGGGCCTTGAGAATCATCTGCTCCAGCTGGTCGGTGGCGAACCAGATGGAGGGGGAGAGGGCCGCCGCCCGGGAGAACACGTCGTTGTAGGCCAGCACCCCGTACAGGCTCATCAGCCCGCCCATAGAGCTGCCCCCTAGAAAGGTGTTGGCCCGGTCGGGGAGGGTGCGGTATTTCCCGTCGATGAGGGGCTTGAACACCTCCACGAACCAGTCCATGGTGTGCTTGCCCCGGCCCCGGATGGAGCCAAGGGTGGGGTCGCGGAAGGTGAAGGGGGAATACTCTGACAGACGGCCCCCGTCGGGGCTGTGGTTGCACTCCACGGCGGCCACGATCAGGTCGGTGTCGGTATAGTCCAGATACTTGCCCATGCCCCAGCTCTTGCCGTAGGTGGCGTCCTCGTCGAAAAAGACGTTGTGTCCGTCGAACATATAGAGGACGGGATACCGCCGCTCGGGCTCCTCATCGTAGGAGGTGGGGAGGTAGACGTAGGCCCGCCGGGATTCCGGGCCGGTGGGAGCGGGAAAGAGAATATCCCAGGTTTCGATCATAACAGAAATTGCCTCCTGTAAAATCGCTGCATCGCATGTACCAACAAAGTTTAGCACAGGAATCACAGGATTTCAACGTTGATTTTAACGAAGTGCCGCCAAAAGAGAGCTGAGTCATTAGGAAACGCAGACAAAACCGGCCTCTGTCAAGGGACAGAAACCGGTCGAAAGAGGCAACACCCGGATTCGAACCGGGGAATCAGGGTTTTGCAGACCCACGCCTTACCACTTGGCTATGTTGCCATATGGAAAACAGGAGCAACTTTATTGCTCCTGTTTTCATTTGGAGCGGAAGACGAGGCTCGAACTCGCTACCTCCACCTTGGCAAGGTGGCGCTCTACCAGATGAGCTACTCCCGCAAAAATGGTGCCTCCGATCGGAATCGAACCAATGACACGGGGATTTTCAGTCCCCTGCTCTACCAACTGAGCTACAGAGGCATAAACAGCGACCCTTTTGCAAGGGCCTCTCCCTCACCTGAAATCAGGTGGTCGCCAGGGGGAGAGTAAGCGACCCGGATCGGGCTCGAACCGACGACCTCCAGCGTGACAGGCTGGCGTTCTAACCAACTGAACTACCGGGCCAGACAGTATCCCGAAAACGGGCTTTGCACATGGACGAA
Organism: Clostridiales bacterium; assembly: GCA_021205725.1. Classification (GTDB taxonomy): domain Bacteria; phylum Bacillota; class Clostridia; order Oscillospirales; family Oscillospiraceae; genus Onthomonas. The sequence continues at coordinate 52,068 of JAJPWY010000001.1, read as the reverse complement.
GAGTGGGAACAACAGGACTCGAACCTGTGACCCCCTGCTTGTAAGGCAGGTGCTCTAACCAGCTGAGCTATGCTCCCGTCCGGAGTCCCGTGCGCCTCTCGTCAAGCGCAGGTATTATTATACTCAAGGGGCCCACGGTTGTCAACCGTTTTTTTCAGAAATTTTCCTTGGAAGAAGGAATCAAGGCCGTGGGTGCAAGGGTGCCGGAACGGGGAGGGGACGGCTCACCGTCCCCGCTCCGCCTGCCGCCTGGCGGCCAGCAGTCCCCGCAGCTCTCCCTGGGAGAAGCGGTAGGTCTTTCCACAGAACTGGCATTTCAGCTCCGCCCCCTCCGGCTCCCGGCTCATCTCCTCCAGGTCGTCGGCGGGCAGACTGAGCAGCGCCCGCTGATACCGGTTCCGGTTGCAATTGCAGCGGTACTCCACCGGGCTCTCGTCCAGAAACTCCACCTGGAAGCCGGACAGGGCGGCGGTAATCAGCTCCTCTGGGGTCATGCCCTTTTGCAGATGGGGGGTGACGTTCCCCAGAGCACGGACGCCCGCCTCCACCCGGTCGATGGTCTCGTCGTCCGCCCCGGGCAGCAGCTGGATGAGGTAGCCCCCGGCGGCGGCCACCGACTGATCCCGCTCCACCAGCACCCCCAGGGCGCAGGCGGTGGGGAACTGCTCGCTGACGGCAAAATAGGCGGTGACGTCCTCGGCGATCTCGCCGCTGACCAGAGGGACGGAGCCCACATACGGCTCCTTCAGCCCCAGATCCTTGATGACGGTCAGGGTGCCGTCGGTGCCCACGGCCGTCCCCACGTCCAGCTTGCCCTGATACTTCTCCATCAGGTGGAGGTGGGGATTCTGGACATAGCCCCGGACGTTGCCCCCGGCATCGGAGACGCAGGTGATGCCACCCAGAGGGCCTCCGCCCCGGATCTGCAGGGTCAGGCTGTCCCCCTCTCCCTTGAGCTGGTTGCCCATGAGGGAGGCGGCCATCAGGCTGCGTCCCAGGGCGGCGGTGGCGGTGGGCAGAGTGGTGTGGAGCTGTCTCGCCTGCTCCACCAGGTTCCGGGCGGTGATGGCCGAGGCCATGACAGCCCCGTCCGAGGTGATGGCCCGTACGATCTTATCTGACATATGAGGTCAGTCCTCCTGTTGATTCATTTTATAGGTGCGCCGTCTCCGGCAGACAAAAAAGACCCGGCTGTCCGTCTCACCCGGAGGCGAGGCCATGTCCTCTCCGCAGCACAGCTCCACGTCCAGCTCGGCCCGGGTGAGCAGGGCCTCCAGCCGGTTCAGATCCCAGCCTCGCTCCAGATGCTCCTCCTGCACCCGTGTCCACAGCTCCCCCCGTTGACGCTGGAACAGATCCAGCCCGTAGGCGATGGTCTGGTCGGAGGGGTCGTAATCCGCCCGCCAGAGACAGAGAGCGTCCTCATCCTCGTCCACATAGACCGCCCCGTCCCGCCGGGCAAACTCCCACACGGGGATGACGTCAAAGAGGAACAGTCCTCCCGGGCGGAGCCACCGGGCCACCGAGTTCAGAGCGGCCTCCAACGTCTCCTCCTCCGTGAGGTAGTTCAGGCTGTCCAGAGAGCAGACACAGGCGTCCACCGGCGCTGCCAGCTCCAGCTCCTCCATCTCCTGACAGAGCAGCAGGGGGCGGCGCTCCTCCTCCAGAGACAGGGCCTTGTCCATGGCCTGGGCCAGCATCTCCGGGGAGCCGTCCGCCCCGACCACGTTATAGCCCTCCCGGGCCAGCAGACAGGTCAGCGTCCCGGTGCCACAGGCCAGATCCAGCACCGTCTCCACCGGCGTCCGCTCCTGCCGGAACCAGCGGAGATACCACCGGAGCCAGCGGTCATAGTCCACGTCCCCGGTGAACCCGTCGTAGCACCCGGCCAGACCGGTGTAGGCGTTCACGCCTCCTCCGCTGCTGCGGCCAGCTCTGCCTGATGAGCGAAAACGTCCTTGTAGCCGTTTACCCCGTAATTCAGGGAGCGGTTGACCCGGCTGATGGTGGCGCTGGAGGCCCCCGTCTTTTCCAGAATGTCATTGTAGATCATGCCCTTTTCCAGCAGCACCGCCACGTCGTAGCGCTGCTCCATGGCCCGGAGCTCGGACACGGTGCAGAGATCCTGGAAGAAGCGGTAGCACTCATCCGCGTCTCTCAGCTGCAAAATCGTCTCATAAAGGGCCTTACTGGGTTCCTTCCCTGTCATTTTGGACATTTCATTCCCTCCTTGGTGGAGCGTCTGCGGAGCCGCCGGAACGCACTGCTCTCGTTCGCTTTCCCGTATTTTATCATTGTAGTGTGTGAAAGTAAACACCCTTTCACGAAAATCTTCTCCGGGCATAGGATGGAGCAGACCGACGAAAGGGGAGAGGCCTGTGAGACACACAGAGACTGCCGGGGACGACCTGCATGACCGGGAGCTGGTCTACGACTGGGAGGGCCTGCCAGTGCTGACCTGCCATCTGGCCCTGCCGGAGACGGCGGGGGAGGGGAGAGGCCCGGAGCGCATCCGTCGGTACTATCGCCATGTAGAGAACTGCATCTGCCGCTGGCTGGAGGGGGAGCATTCCCGCCTCTGTGTCCGGGCCCGGGCTGCTCTGGACGCCTCCCGGCCCATCCCAACGGAGAGCGTCCTGGTAGAGGGACAGGCGGAGGAGGCGGAGCCGGGGCTGCTGACCGTCTGCTGGTCGCTCCGCTGGGAGGGCAGGAGCCGCACCTTCACCGACTGCTGGGAGACGGAGACGGGCGCACCGGTGAGACGGCACAGGTGAAAACGGCGCTTTAGCGCTTTACCACGCAACTTCCCCTTGCATCAAAGAGGGTTATCGTCTATAATGCTGGTGTACGGCTCAACGGTCATTCTTTCCGTACAGAGGAGCAATTCATTATGGTCAAAGCAATCGTAGGAGCCAACTGGGGCGACGAGGGCAAGGGCAAGATCACCGATATGCTGGCCCGGCAGTCCGACATCGTGGTACGGTTCCAGGGCGGGGCCAACGCCGGGCACACCATTATCTGTGACTACGGCAAGTTCTCCCTGCACCTCCTGCCCTCCGGCGTGTTCTATCCCCATACCACCAACATCATCGCCAACGGCGTGGCTCTGAATGTGGAGAGCCTGACCCGGGAGCTGAAGCATCTGGCGGACGGCGGCGTCCCCGCCCCCCATCTGATGGTGTCCGACCGGGCGGAGCTGCTGATGCCCTATCATGTGCTGTTTGACGCCTACGAGGAGGAGCGGCTGGGCGGCAAGGCCTTTGGCTCCACCAAGAGCGGCATTGCTCCCTTCTATTCGGACAAATACGCCAAAAACGGCATCCAGGTGGCGGATCTGGACGACCCTCAGCGCCTGCGGGAGCGGCTGGAGTACGTCTGTGGACTGAAAAACGTCCTGCTGGAGCACCTGTACCACAAGCCCCTGCTCAACGTGGACGAGCTGTTTGACCAGCTCATGGGCTGGCGGGAGGTGCTGCTTCCCTATGTGGGGGACACCGTCACCTATCTCCACGACGCAGTTCGTGAGGGAAAACAAATTCTCCTGGAGGGGCAGCTGGGCAGCATGAAGGACCCTGACCTGGGCATCTACCCCTACACTACCTCCAGCCACACCGTGGCGGGCTTCGGCTGCGTGGGGGCCAGCATCCCTCCCACCGCCGTGAAAGACGTGATCTGCGTCACCAAGGCCTATTCCTCCTCCGTCGGCTCTCACAAGGAGCCTTTCGTCTGCGAGCTCACCGGAGCGGAGGGCGAGGAGCTGCGTCATCGGGGCGGAGACAGCGGCGAGTACGGCGCCACCACCGGACGGCCCCGTCGGGTGGGCTGGTACGACGCCGTGGCCAGCCGGTACGGCTGCATGGTTCAGGGGGCTACTCAGGTGGCCATGACCTGCCTGGACGTGCTGGGCTATCTGGACGAGATCAAGGTAGTCACCGGCTACGAGATCGACGGCCAGGTGACGGACGTGTTCCCCGTCCCCGCCCGTCTGAATCGGGCAAAGGCAGTATATACCACCCTCCCCGGCTGGAAGTGCGACATCCGGGGCTGCACCGAGTATGAGGAGCTCCCTCAGCAGGCGAAGAACTATGTGGACTTCATCGAACAGCAGATCGGCGTGCCCATCACCCTGGTCTCCACCGGCCCCAAGCGGGAGGAGATCACCCGCCGCACCCCTAAGCTGTAACAGGCAAAAATGTAGCATCCCTGACCGGACGGCTATCCGGTCAGGGATGCTTTCCTATTTATCACATATGCCGGAAGCAGAGAGGCGAGAGCGTCAGACGGCCTTTTTCCGGCCGTCCAGTCCCAGGCCGCTCTTTTCCAGGGCCTTTTTCAGGGCGATGGCCAGAGGTGGGGCCGCCACGATGGCGATGACGGCGTTAAAGACGGAGGCGGGGATCTTGGAGACGATGGCGGTCAGCCCCAGGGCGGCAGAGCCCGCCTCGGCGAACAGGCCGGAGATGAGGAAGGTCTTGAGGAAGTACAGGACGTAATAGGCGGCGCAGCCTGCTACAGAGCCGGTGAGGTACTTGGCATAGAGGTGGTTTTCGTTCTTTTTCAGCAGGGCGGCGGCCACAATGCCCGCCACCAGGCCCAGAGCACCCTTGGTCAGAAAGGTGATCCAGCACTCGGCGGCATAGAGGGGATTGGTCAGGTCGTACAGGGCGGAACCGAGGCCGGAGGCCAGGCCGCCCACCGGGCCAAGGATCAGGCCGCACAGGGCGCAGACGATGTTGGCCAGGGTAAAGGCAGTGTTCCCGCCCACGGAGACGGGCAGCACGATGCGGGCATAGTTGCTGGCAAAGACCAGAGCGGACATCAGGCCCAGATAGGCCAGCTTACGGGTGGAAAAGGTCTGTTTCATAGAGCATCCTTCCAATCATTTTAGTCTCATTCCTTAAGGATGCCCCTATGATACCAGTAAACTGACCCTGTTTCAAATGTCAGATATCACCTTTTTTATAAGGTCAGATGACCATGCCTCCGTTGACCCCCAGCACCTGACCGGTGATAAACCGGGACTGGGGGGCGCAGAGATAGTAAATTGCCTCCGCCACGTCGGACGGCTCCCCCAGACATTCCAGAGGCGTCTCCTGCCGGAGGGCCTCCAGATCGTCCGGTGAGAGGTGGGCGTTCATGTCCGTCTGAATTACTCCCGGGCAGACGCAGTTGACCCGGATGCGGGAGGGGCCCACCTCTTTCGCCAGGGCCCTGGTAAAGGCGATGACCGCACCCTTGGCGGCGGAGTAGGCCACCTCGCAGGAGCCGCCGGTCTGCCCCCACATGGAGGAGAGGGTGACGATGGCTCCGGCCTTCTGACGGACAAGGTGGGGCAGCGCCGCCCGACAGGTGTAAAACACCCCGTCCACGTCGGCGGCAAACAGCTCCCGCCACTGGCTGTCGGTGACGTCGGTGAGCAGCATCTGGGGCAGGGCGATGCCCGCATTGCACACCAGGGCGTCCAGCCCCCCGAGGGCAGAGAGGGCGGTCTCCACTGTCCGCCCGGCCTCGTCAGAGCAGGAGACATCCCCCTGAATGGGGATCGCCGTCCCTCCGGCCTCCCGGACAGCCTGACAGACCTCCTCCGCCTGATGGCGGCTGTGGAGATAGTTGACCCCTACCTGCCAGCCCCGGCGGCCAAAGGACAGGGCGGCGGCGGCTCCAATGCCCCGGGAGGCCCCGGTGATGAGAACGGTTTGCGGCATATGCGGCTCCTTTCCGGTGTGAGGGCGGGTTCGAACGGCGAAGCGTATCGGCTGCCGTCTCAAAAGCAGTATCATTTTACCGCCGAATGGTTCACATTGCAAGAGGGAGCGGGTGCACACCGACGCTGACGCACGAAGCACGGTTTACCTTGTCTGAAGTGGGAAAATGCGCTATAATCAGGAAAACCCATCCGGCGTCACCGCCGCCACGCACTGTCTGGAGGTATTCATGAAGCGAACAACATTACAGCGGCTGAACCGCACCGCCTTTATCGCATTTCCCCTGGCTACCGGTCTGCTCCTCCTGTCCTGGCTGCTGGACGGGATGTCCACCATTATGATCTTGATTTGGGCTGTCTCCCTGGGCCTGCTGGCAGTGGTGCTGCTGGCCTGTATCTCCCGGAACGTGGTACAGCGCTGGCAGGCGGGCAACTTTAAGCCCCTGATCCTCCGCTGGTGCGTTGTGACGGCGGCGGTCTTTGGGGTGCTGATGCTGATGGATCTCACCACAGACCGCATCTTCTGGTCTGCCGATATCGCCGTAGCCGCTTTGACCGGGTTCCTCTCCTGGTACAGCAAACCCTGATATCAGGATAAAAACAGATCAATGTCCTCTACCGTCAGTCCCTCCTGCAACGCCAGGTCGATACCGTAGCCGATGACCTTGGCGACATCCGACACCAGCACGTCGATGTCCTTGGGTGTTACCAGCATATGGGACAGCTCTCCGTCCGGGGACGGCGTCCATTTTCCGTCAGTGAGGTCGGAGGCCAGGGTCGCAGCGTCCACCACCGTCGGAACGCCAAGGGCGACGACGGGGACGCCCAGTGTCTCCCGGTTCAGGGCTTGCCGGGCGTTGCCCACCCCCGAGCCGGGAATGATGCCCGTATCGGCGATCTGTACCGTGGAGCACAGCCGCCGGACGGATCGGGCGGCAAGAGCGTCCACCGCAATGACCAGCCCCGGACGAAGCCGGTCGGTCAGGGCCCGAACCACCTCGCCGCTCTCCATGCCGGTGGTGCCCAGCACCCCGGCGGCCAGCGCCGCCACCGGGCGAAAGGGGGCGAATCGCTCCGGCTCCTGGAGTACCAGATGCCGGGTGACCATGGTGTGATCCGCCGCCCGGGGCCCGACGGCGTCCGGCGTGACCAGTCGATTGCCCAGCCCCACCACCAGGACGGAGGGGTTTTCCGGCTCCCGGGGCAGCAGGCTTCCCAGTTCTCCCGCCACCGCCCGGGCTGCCCGGGGAAAGGCGTCGGACTCCCGGCGGAGCAGCCCTTCCAGATCCAGGGTCAGATAGCGACCCTGGGGCTTGCCCACTGCTTTTGCTCCCTCCGGGCTGGTGATGTCCACCCGGGTCACCTGGTAGCCCTGACGGGTGTAGATCTGCTCCTTCACCCCGGGCAGAGGCGGTCGCCCCTGACGGGTGAGCTGACGGGCGGCCTCTACCGCCAGATCGGTGCGTGGAACTGCCATTTTCATCCCTCCCGAATAACATGGACGCTTTGACTCAGTGTTCCCTGCCCTTGGGAGGTTCATCCCGACGGGCAGACTAAATTTTTTGAAAAAACAGTTGCTTTTTTCCGGGAGAGATGATAGAATACATAATCGCACAGGGTTCGTGTATAACTTGCTATTAGAGGAGGTGTTTGGTTTGCCGAATATTAAGTCTGCCAAGAAGCGTGTCAAGGTGAATGAGGCCAAGGCCCTGCAGAACAAGGCCGCAAAGTCCGCCATGAAGACTTCCCTGAAAAAGTTTGATGTCGCCGTGGCCGATGGCAACCGCAGCGAGGCTGATAGCGCCTACAAAGCTGCCGTGAAGACTGTGGACAAGGCCGCCGCCAAGGGCCTGATTCACAAGAACAAGGCTGCAAACAAAAAGAGCCAGATGACCATCAAGCTGAATGCTATCCAGGGCTGATTGTGATAAACTGGTACTGCACCAAACCGTCTGCCAAAAGCAGACGGTTTTTTGGTAAACGGATCTCATATCATATGATGTGACGGAACAGAGAACTGCATGGAAGGGAGGAAGACCGGATTGAGCAGGTGGAAAGACAGGACTGCGGTACAGTTCAGCCTGGAGCTGGTGCATATTTATCTGGACAAGCGCATCTCCCGGGCCAGTGCGCAGCTGGCCTACTATATGCTGCTGAGCGTCTTTCCTGTGCTGATGATTATCTCCACCATCCTGGGTATGTTGCCCATCGAAGGTTCTGATGTGCTCAACCGCATTCTGGAGGCGGTTCCCTCCACCATCGGAGCCATTCTGGAGGACTATCTGGCCTTTGTGACCGAAAATCAGAGTGCTGCCCTTCTCAACGGCGGCATTATCATGACCCTCACCGCATCCTCGGCGGCCTTCCGGGGGCTGATGGACATTTTTGGCGAGATCTTCGGCGAACGGATCCGGGGCGGGGTCATAGGCGTGCTCTTCTCCATCCTCATGTCCCTGGGCATGCTCATTATGATTTACGGCGCACTGCTCATCGTGCTGCTGGGCGACTGGCTGCTGGATGTGGTTCGGGTGCTGCTGGACATCCCGGTGCTCCACTACGGCTGGCGGCTGATTCAGATCGTGATGCCCTTCGCCGTCATCTTCCTGTTCCTGTCCCTGGTCTACCGAATCACTGCCCGTACCCCCCGGCATAAGCGCACCATCTGTCCCGGGGCCCTGCTGACCTCGGTGATCCTGGTGGTGGCCACCCTGATTTTCTCCCAGTTCATCACCTCGTCCAGCCGATATACTACGGTATACGGCTCCCTGGCATCGGTAATCATCCTGCTGGTCTGGCTGTTTCTGTGCAGCAACATCGTCATTATGGGTAATGTGTTCAACTTCGTCTGGGCCAACTTCGAGGACAAATACGGCACCGGAAAGCTGCCTCATCTCAACCTCTCCAAAAAGGAAAAGTGACGATTTCACCCTGAACAGAAAACCGGCCCCTGTGCAGCAACGCACGGGGCCGGTTTTTGTGTCACTTTGCGTCATTGAGTATCGGCGGCGACGGTCTCCTCCGCAGATCCCGTCTCATCTTCCGTGCCGGAGACGCCCTGAGCGGCAAAATAGGCGTCGATGCCGTCGGCGATGCCGACAGCGATCTTCTCCTGGTACTCGTCAGTGGCCATGAGCTGGTCCTCTGTGGGGTTGGTCATGTAGCCTACCTCCACGATGGTCACCGGCACCTGGCACCAGTTGATGCCGGTCATGGTGTCCGTCTCCCAGACGTACTCCTTTTTACAGCCGGTGGCGGCCACCAGAGCGTCCAGCACCGCCTCGGACAGTGCCCGGGACTGCTCGTAGAGGTCACCATTATAGGGATTGGAGGCGGTCTGGCAGATGGTCATGGCGCCGTTGGCGGAGCTGTTCTCCGAGCCGTTGGCATGCACCCGGATAAAGGCGTCCGCCCCTGCATCGTTGGCAATCTGGCTCCGCTCGGCGTTGCTGATGTCAACGTCGTTCTCCGTCCGCACCATCAGCACCTCATAGCCCCGGCTCTCCAGCTCCGTCTGGAGCTTCAGGGAGATGGCCAGGGTCAGCTCATACTCATATAATCCGGTGGTGGTTCCGTGGGTGCCGCCGGCTACCTTGGCCTTCGTGGTGGAGGAGCCCGGGCCGATGGGCTCCTTCTCCGTATTGGCTTTGCTCTGATGTCCTGCGTCGATGCAGATCAGGAGAGCGTCTGCCTCCTCCTCTGCGGACTCCGTCTCGACCTCGGAGGAGGGCTCGGCCTCCTCCGGGACGGCTGTATCATCCTGGTCGGCAGCTTCCTCTGTGGCCTGAGCTGCCTCCTGAGCGGCCTTGTCTGCCTGCTCCTGGGTAGCGCTCTCTGTATCGGCGGACGATTCCTCCGGGACATCCTCTGCCTCACTGGTGGAAGGAGCCGACACTTCGGCGGTCTGATCGCTGTCGGCATTTCCCTGGCTGCAACCGACGCACACCAGCAGAACGGCAAGCAGCAGGATCCCTAATTTCTTCATCTCAAATCCCCTCTCTGAACAGGAACGGGTTCGCTGAACACATTGTATCATTTTTTCCTCCGGAGGGCAATCCGTTCCTTGCGCTGAATCAATCGGCAGGGGAGAAATACAGTGTTCCTGAATATGCTTTCAGGAGAAGGACTCTTGATCCCTGAACAATTATGAATTTTCCCGAAAGAGGCGAAAAAAGCTGGGGAGAATCCTTGCAATTTCTCCCTGAAACCGCTATACTGTTATTATCTCACCCATCGCCCTGCCGGGGACAGGAGAGAAACGGAGGCCGCTCATGTATTTTGACACCCATGCCCATTATGACAGCGGCGCATTCAGCTCTGACCGGGAAACGCTGCTGGCCTCTCTGCCGGAGGCAGGGGTGGAGCTGGTGCTCAATCCAGGCTGCGAGCTGGAGAGCTCCCGAGCGGCGGTGTCCTACGCCCACACTTGGCCCCATGTCTACGCCGCCGTGGGATTCCATCCCTCTGATATTGAAAAGCTCACCGATGACAGCCTGGAGGCCCTGCGCACCCTGGCTGCCGACCCCAAGGTCAGGGCCATCGGCGAGGTGGGGCTGGATTACTACTGGGAGGACTACGCCAGCCATGACGCACAAAAGGCGGGCCTGGCCCGCCAGATGGCCCTGGCTGAGGAGCTGGCTCTCCCCATCATCTTCCACGACCGGGAGGCCCATGGGGACGCCATGGAGATGGTTCGGGCCTTTCCCAACGTCCGGGGCGTTTTCCACTGCTTCTCCGGCAGCGTGGAGCAGGCAAAGGAGCTGATCGACCGGGGCTGGATGATCTCCTTTACCGGGTCGCTCACCTTTCCCAATGCCAAACGTCCTCCGGAGGTGGCGGCCGCCATCCCGCTGGAGCATATCATGATCGAGACCGACTCCCCCTATATGATCCCCTATCCCCGTCGCCCGGAGGATAAGCAGCTCCGGCGGAACTCCTCCCTCCGAGTGTATCAGGTGGCTCAGCGGCTGGCAGAGATCAAGGGACTGCCTCTGGAGGAGGTCGCCCGGATCACCACCGAAAACGGGAAGCGGTTCTTCCGCATCGACGGGCCGTCCCTGTGACCGGAAGCAAAGTAAAGTAAGGTGCAAAGCATTGACCATCACCTATGTCTATGGAGATAATCTCTATGTAAACACCACCAACCGCTGTGACTGCGCCTGCGCCTTTTGCCTGCGCACCACCGGCGACCGGGTAGGGGATTCCGGCTCCCTTTGGCTGGAGCGGGAGCCGTCTAAGGAGGAGATCCTGGCGGATATCCGGCGGCGGGATCTGAGCCAATACCGGGAGCTGGTCTTTTGCGGATACGGAGAACCCACCTATCGCCTGGAGGACATCCTCTGGGTGGCTGAACAGGTGAAGGGGTATTCCTCCATCCCTATCCGCATGGACACCAACGGCCACAGCGACCTCATCCACGGCAGGCCTACTGCCCACCTGTTTGCCGGGCGGTTTGATATCCTGTCCATCTCCCTCAACCGGTCTACGGCGGCGGCCTATCAGGAGACCTGCCGCTCCCGCTACGGGGAGGCCAGCTTCCAGGCAATGCTGGACTTTACCCGTGATGCGGTTCAATATGTCCCTAAAGTGATTATGACTGTGGTGGACACCATCCCGCCCGACGAGATCGAGGCCTGTGGAAAGATCTGCCGGGATTTGGGGGCAGTCTACCGTGTCCGCACCTATTCTACCCAATGGTAGTGAACGAGAATATGAAACCAGAAGAACAGAAGAAGGAGAGTCGATTATGAAACATCCCATTTTGATCCGATCTGTCAGCCTGTTTCTGGCGCTGGTCATGCTGATGGCTTACCCTGCCTCAGCTGCGGAGATCGCCGCCCTGACAGACGAGGACACGGCTGCCGCCGATTCCTCCGATCCCTTTGATGAAAGCACCGTCGAAGAGGCATCGGACGACGCCACAGCGGAAGACGGTCTGGAGACTGCCGACGAATCTGCCACCGATGAGGAGACGGATCCCGTCTATCTGGACAGCGACGGGAACTACCTGGCCCCCGAGAAGCTGGTCGTCTATGTGACCAGCTATCTGACCGAGGGAAAGAACGCCCGGACGGATTCCTCCTACACCGGCATTGTCGCCTTCTATGACTACAATGAGGCGGACGAGGAGACCATGCTGGACAACCCCTATTTCTTCTATTATGAGGACGGCGTGCTCCAGGATGAGGAGGAGCTGTACATCTCCTCTGACCGGTTCCTGAATCTCGTCAGCGCACCCACCACGGCGGCGGCTGCCTCCATCAGCGACCTGGATGAGGATACTGCGGTGTACTCCGCCGAGGAGGTCTATGTGAACTACCGGGACGAGGAGGCCACGGAGCATTCCGACTATCTCTTTGCCTTTAACGTGGACAGCCAGGAAAACGGCCTCTACACCGGCTACAGTGATCTGATGACTGCCGCCTATGAGGAGGGCGAGATCGTCGTCGTGACCGGCGTTAGCCTGACCCAGAGCTCTGACGGAAAGAGCCCCACCCTCACCTGGTCTGCCGTGTCCGGCGCTGCCAGCTACAAGGTATATCGTGCGACCGGCTCTGACAGCGCATCTGTCCTGGCCTCCGGCATCACCTCTACCAGCTATACCGACACCAAGGCGACCGCCAGCGGCACCACCTATTCCTATTATGTGACCGCTGTTCTGTCCGACGGCTCTGAAACCTCTGCCAGTGCCACCGTGACCTACAGCAGCTATGGCGTGCCCGCCAATGTTAAGGCGGCCAATGCCGCAGGAGGGGTCAAGGTTTCCTGGAGCAGCGTCAGCGACGCCACCGGCTATCGGATCCTCCGCCAGACCTCCGGCAGCTCCACCTGGACGACGGTGGCAGATGTGACCGGCGTTACCTCCTATGTAGACACCAGCGCCTCCAGCGATCAGACCTACAGCTATGCTGTCCGGGCCTACTTTGGCTCTGAGACCTCCGACCGGGAGGACTACACCGTCAACGTCTGGAGCGGCGTCTCTGACTCTGCCAGTGTGTATTATCTGGCTGCGCCGGTAATATCTGATGTCTCCAGTGCCACGAATGGACTAATCATCAGCTGGTCCAGCGTGGCCGGGGCAACCTCCTACCGCGTGTATTACCGGGTCGTCGGTGCGACCAGCTGGGCCGGCCATGGGACAGTCACCGGTACCAGCTACACCTATACCGGAGCAGTTGCCGGTGAGTCCTACTACATTGCGGTGATCGCTGATAATGGGAACAACGGCAAGAACAGCTCCTACTACAATCCTGTGGGCGACACCAGCCAGGCGATCACCTATCATGGCATCCCCAGCGTCACCTTAAAGACGGTGGAAAATGGCGTCAAGGTGACCTGGACAAAGGACGCATCTGCAACAAAGTACCGGGTTTGGCGCAAGACGGGCAGTTCCAGTTGGACTACGCTCACGACAGTAAACAGCAGCGTAACCTCATATGTGGATACGACGGCGGTCTCCGGAACGACCTACTATTACACTGTTCGGGCCTATTATGGCAATGACACCAATTACAGTTCTAACGCATGGAGCGGGTATCAAAGCTCCTCTGCGGTAATCTTCTTGAGTACCCCTCAGTTGGGAACCCCAAACACAGAAAACGGTGGTATACGGATTAGTTGGGAAAAGGTCAGCGGTGCCAGCGGGTATATCATTTACCGCAAGGGTATCTCTGACACCAACTGGACTCGGGTTGGCACTGTCTCCAACGGCTCTACTACCAGCTATCTTTATACGAGTGTCAAGCACAACGACACATATTATTATACTGTCGTGGCCTATACCAAGGATTCCAAGGGAAATGAGTGTCGCAGTTATTGGCAGACGCCTACCACTGCCTATACCTATCATGGTGCGGCAAGTGTCACCCTGGAAATGGTGAGCAGTGGTGTTCAGATTACATGGACTCTGTCTGGCACCGCAACTGGCTATCGCATCTACCGGAAGGAGGGCAGTACGCTGACGATCGTTGCCAATATCTCGGCTCAGTCTCTCACTTCTGGAGCGACTACTGCTTCCTATGTAGACTTGAATACCAACCTCAGCAGCGGAACAACCTATCAGTATACAGTTCGTACCTATTATGGCGACAAGAGCATTGCTTCTACCGGTATCGACAAGCTGAATAATTGGAGTGCCTACTCCTATGTAAGCACTACTTACCTATCTGCTCCGACCGTTCCTACTACGTTGGCCAATAATACATCCGACACCAATGGCATTATGGTGACCTGGAGCAAGGTGACTGGCGCAGCAGGCTATTACATTTATAGGAAGACATCTTCTTCCAGCAAATGGACTCGGATCGCCACCGTGAGCAGCGGCTCTACTATCGTCTATCTGGATACCTCCGTGACAAGCCTGGCCGCTGGAACTACCTGCTATTACACCGTGCGGGCCTTTGACTCCACCAAGAGCTGCCTGAGCTACTATAATACCACCGGTAGCGTGTGCATCTACCTGCCCATGCCGGAGGATTTGACGGTCGGAACGCCCTCCTCCAGCGGGACAACGCTCACCTGGAGCAAGGTCAACGGAGCCATGTCCTATGTTGTGTACCGCCGGAAAAATGGAAGCAGCACATGGACTAATCTGGGAACGGTTACCACAAACAGCTATACCGATGCGACGGTTACCAGTAAGAGTACAATCTATTTTTATACAATTGTGGCAGTTGGCACCGCCACGGTCAATGGAAAGACGGTCAGTTTCCGAGGCACCTACGACAGGACTGGAGCTACTTTCGCCATCACCTGGTCTGGCAGCGAGCGGAATACTTGGGTGAAGAAGGACGGCAAGCAATACTATGTGGAGTCCAACGGTACCTTGGCCACCGGCTGGCAGTACAAGACCCGCAACGGCAGCACCTACAAGTATTACTTTGACATCGGAACCGGCGAGCTGGTGACCAACCTCTATGCCTACTTTGGCAAGAGCTACCGGGATATGAAATACCGGATCGTCACCTGTGTGTGCGCCAACAACAGCACGCCCAGCTATACGGCCATCTTCCTCTACAACAGTGACACCGGATCCTACGATATCCCGGCCGCCTCCTGGCGAAGCGTGGGAAATGTAAAGACAACGATCGCCCGTTCCAGCAGCCTGTATCTGGCCGCAGGAGCAGGACAGCGGTGGCTGACCGGGGACTACTACAGCTATGAGCAATATGCCATTTACATCCATGGCACACCCAGCTGGTTCCACTCTACGCTCTATGCGGGAAGAAGCAACAAGAATCTCTCCGCCTCTACCTATAATAACCTGGAGAACAACAAGAACAACACGCTGGCCTGTATCCGGATGCAGTGCATCTACGCATTCCTGATCGGCGACCTGTCAAAGAACGGCTATGGCAAGACGCACCGTACGCCGGTGGTTCTCTATAAGACCAGCTCGGTGAGCGCCTTTGGCGTACCCCATCTGAACAAGATTTCCACAAGCAGAAAGACTGACCCCACGGATCCTGATATCAGCGGCACATTCTTCTATGCCACTACCCTCTATGGAGTCAGTGCGAAGGCCAGCTCGGAAACCTGGGTCTATTATTGATTCCGTGTTTTTCCGCATCGGCGAATCGCAATGAAATTGCAATCATCAATAGCGAAATACCCTGCGCACTATTGCGCAGGGTATTTTTCGGGGTTGCAGCCTTCGCCCTCAGACGGTATAATAGCGGGCAGCAGACCCAAAACGACAATTGGAGGGATCACTATGACCATCACCCTTTGCTCTGAGCTGCTAACCGTTCAAATCGACACTCTGGGGGCTCAGCTCACCAGCATCCGCACCCGCACCGGGATAGAACTGCTCTGGCAGGCAGACCCTGCCGTCTGGGGCCGCCATGCGCCGCTGCTCTTTCCTATCATCGGCCGCCTCCGGGACGGGCGGTACACGGTGGCCGGGCGGGAATACGCCATCTCTCAGCATGGCTTTGCCCGGGACTCCGCTTTTTCTGTGATTGACCAGACCGACTCTGCTGTCACGCTCCAGCTGGAGGAGAAGAACGAGACCCTGGAGAACTACCCCTATGCCTTCCGGCTCCAGGTGACCTATACCCTGGAGGGAGGAACCCTGACCAAGTCCCACACCGTCTTCAACCGCTCTGCTGAGACCATGTACTACGAGGTGGGCGGTCACGACGGGTTTCGTCTGGCCCTGCTGCCGGGAGAGCTTCAGGAGGACTACTTCATTCAATTCCCAGGACAGAGCACCATCACCCCCATGGGGATGGACGAGCACAAGTTTCTCACTGAGAGCAGCCGCCCCTTCCCTTTGGAGGGCAATCGGCTCCCCATGCCCTTGTCCGTCTTTGGCCTGGACACCGTGGTGCTGAAAGACCTCCCTGTTCGACGGGTGACGTTGGTCAACCGACGCAACCCCATTCGACTGACATTGACCTTTGACGACTTCGATTATCTTGGCCTTTGGACAAAGCCGGTCACGCCCAGCGCCCCCTATGTCTGCATCGAGCCCTGGTCTACCCTGCCGGAGTGCGCCTTTACCGACAGCGCTCTGGAGCATAAGCCGGGTATCCGGGCTCTGGCGCCGGGACAGGCTGAGACCCTGACCTATCAGACCATCGTTGAAGGGATCTGAACCCATATTGCACTGCACCTCCTTGCGTGTTCCGGCATAGGCTGGAAGCAGCAAGGAGGTCTGCGTATGTGCGGCATTGCCGGTTTTTGTGACTTTACCCAGGACATCCGTGGCCCGGAGTGGCAGGTGGTGGGCTGGAGCATGGCCCGGACGATGGAGCGCCGGGGGCCGGACGACAGGGGCCTGTGGCGTGCCCCTCACTGTCTCATGGCTCACCGCCGTCTGGCCGTCATCAACCCGGAGCAGGGGCAGCAGCCTATGACGGTCACTTTGGAGGGGCGCACCTGCGCCCTGTGCTACAATGGGGAGCTCTACAATACGGACGCCCTCCGCTCCCGGCTCTCCGCCTTGGGACACCAATTTTGCACCCGGTCGGATACGGAGGTGTTGCTCCACGCCTGCATCCAGTACGGGCCGGAGGTGGGGGAGCAGCTGGAGGGGATTTTCGCCTTCGCCTTCTGGGACGGGGAGTCCCTTCTGCTGATGCGGGATCGGTGCGGGGTGAAGCCCCTCTTTTACGCCCGGGTAGGGGACGCCCTGGTGTTCGCCTCGGAGCCAAAGGCCCTGTTCCGCTATCCCGGCCTGACCCCCAGGGCGGATCGGGAGACCTGGCAGGAGGTGCTGGCCATCAACCCCGCCCGGACGCCGGGACACGGGGTGTTCGCCGGAGTACATGAGCTGCCCCCGGGGCATCTGCTCCGCATGACCCGGAGCGGCGTGGCCCAGGCCCGGTGGTGGAACCTGCTCAGCCTCCCCCACCGGGAGAGCTACGAGGACACGGTGGCCCATCTCCGGGAGCTGCTGGTAGGGGCTATACGGCGGCAGCTGGTCAGCGACGTGCCCCTGTGTACCCTCCTCTCCGGGGGGCTGGATTCCTCCATTATCACCGCCGTGGCCGCCCGGGCCTATGAGGCGGAGGGCCGGGAGCCGCTGGAGACCTACTCCTTCGACTACACAGGCAACCGGGAGTTCTTCCGCCCCAGCTCCTTCCAGCCGGACGCCGACTGGCCCTGGGTGGAGCGGATGCAACGGGAATTTGGTACCCGGCACCGGGTGCTCACCTGTCCCCAGGAGCCCCTGGTGGAGCTGCTGGAGACGGCTATGGAGGCCCGGGATATGCCTGGGATGGCGGACGTGGACTCCTCTCTGCTATACTTCTGCCGGGAGATACGGGAACATCACACGGTAGCCCTCTCCGGGGAGTGCTCGGATGAGATCTTTGGCGGCTATCCCTGGTTCCACCGAAAGGATATGCTGGAGAGCGACACCTTCCCCTGGTGCATGGACTTCTCCGCCCGCTCCGCCGTGCTGGACCCGGAGCTGGTCAGCTCCCTGGAGCTGGAGGACTACGCCCGGTTCCGCTGCCAGGAGAGCCGCCGAGCTACCCCCCGGCTGGAGGGGGAGACAGGGGAGGCCGCCCGCCGCCGGGAGGTGGGCTGGCTCAATCTGAACTGGTTCATGACGGGGCTGCTGGATCGGAAGGACCGGATGAGTATGTACTCCGGCCTGGAGGTGCGGGTGCCCTTTTGCGATCACCGGCTGGTGGAGTACGTCTGGAATATTCCGTGGGAGATGAAGAGCAGAGACGGGGTGCGCAAGCAGGTGCTCCGGGATGCCGCCGTCGGCCTGCTGCCGGAGGACGTGCGCAACCGGCCCAAGTCCCCCTATCCCAAGACCCACAATCCCCGGTTCGAGATCCTGGCCCGGGTGCGTCTCCGGGAGATCCTCTCCGACTCCAACGCCCCCATCCACGCCGTGGTCGACCGTCCGGCGCTGGAGGAGGGGCTGCTCTCCGACGCCGGGGACTACGGACGGCCCTGGTTCGGCCAGCTCATGGCAGGCCCCCAGATGATCGCCTGGCTCATCCAGCTCAACGGCTGGATGGAGCGATATCACCTGAGCGTATAAAAAATCCGCCGCACCCTGCAACAAAACGCAGGGTGCGGCGACACGTCACAACAATATAGCAAGATAAAGAAAAAACATTAATAGCAAAGGGTAGACTTATGAGCTAACTGCGGGAATGGTAGCACACTATTATTTCCGTGTCATATAAGTAAGTGGCACCTCGACGAACAGGGCACTCTCCATTTTCATCAATGAAAACGTTTTTTACTGTCCCATCTTTAAGAAACAAGCCCAACATAATGTCATTGATAGGGCGTGAATAAATGTTTGAGAATCCCAATTCATAAAGAAAATCTATAACATATTGAAGATTTCTTCGCTTCAGCTTATTTTCTGAACATGGAAATGTTATCTTGCGCTTATTATGGTATTGAATTAGTACCTCTGCATTCTTGGGAAAAAGATTTTTATATCCGAAATGGTCAATACCATCAATTGTTACTTTCTCAACCTCAAAAGGAAAATGGGAACTCAGCCCGTCTACGTCATCAATTGGTATTGCTTTAATATTTAGAAAGCCATCCTGTCTTAGCAAAGAAATAACAGGGTATAAATGTTCTTTCAGCAAGTAGTCAGAGCAAAAATTAATATTGCTAATGGTTAGTTTTTTCCTGAGCAATTTTAGTAACCAAAACTCGCGATACTTGGTGTCTAGACCAAGCTCTGTTTCCAGTGTTATATTATTGTCAACAGCAGAGGAAAAGTCAGGTATAGAAATCTGCCTTTCCTGAGAAAGAGCATTAATCTTTGCAGACAGCTCGTTTGCATAATGTTTTGGTATGGATGAATCAGAGTTCTCTTGCCACAGCCAATAAGTCCCATCAACATGGCCCCAATTATTAAAATCCACAGTAAAAATCCAGCTTGAAATTCCTGTCTGTGATTTAACTATACATGAGACAACAGGCCCGTCAATATCTGTCCTGTTTATTCGCTTAAACTGATTAGAGACAGAATGTGCAAAACGATAAAAATCAGAATATGCTATGCCATCTCGAAAAGGGCAAGGGGTGGCACGCCTTTTTTGGGCTACTTTATCCTGACGATTATGTTCATCTTCCTGGATTTTGCATAAGGCCTGTTCTTCTTTATTTTTCTTGATTACGTTATGTGCAAGGAGACCTAGCGATGCATACAAAATCCAATCTGAGAATGCCAAAATATATCCACCTCTAATATTGGGTACTGTGCCGAACTCTTATTAGGAAGGTAAATGTGCTTTAAAGACTTAAACAAAGTATTTAACAGGTGAAGCCCTCACAGCACCTCCGCCGCCCGGTTCAGGGCGCTCTCAATGACCCGGTCCATGTCGTAGTACTTGTACTCTCCCAGACGGCCGCCAAAGAGCACCTTGCTCTCCTGATCGGCCAGGGCCTTGTACTGCTGGTACAGAGCGCCGTTGCGCTCGTCGTTGACGGGATAGTATGGCTCGTCTCCCGGCTTCCACTCGGAGCTGTATTCCCGGCTGATGACCGTCTTGGGCAGGTCGTTCCCGTTTTCGTCCTTGCCGAACTCGAACCACTTGTGCTCGATGATGCGGGTCCAGGGGGTCTCCCGGTCGGTGTAGTTCACGGCGGCGTTGCCCTGGAAGTTGGGCATGTCCAGCAGCTCCGTCTCGAACCGGACGCTGCGATACTCCAGATAGCCCAGGCGATAGTCAAAGTAGGCGTCGATGGGGCCGGTATAGACCACCTTGTCCGCCAGGGCGTCCAGATTTGCCTTGTCCGCCAGGTAGTCCGTGTTCAGCCGAACCTCGATGCCCTCCAGCAGCCGCTCCACCAGGCCGGTATAGCCCCCGATGGGGATGCCCTGATAGAGGGCGTTGAAGTAGTTGTTGTCGAAGGTCAGCCGGACGGGCAGACGCTTGATGATGAAGGCGGGCAGATTCTTGCAGTCCCGGCCCCACTGCTTCTCCGTGTAGCCCTTGACCAGCTTTTCAAAGATGTCCCGGCCCACCAGGGAGATGGCCTGCTCCTCCAGGTTGCGGGGGGTGCCGGTGACCTCCCGGCGCTGCTCCTGGATTTTGGCGGCGGCCTCCTCCGGTGTTACCACCCCCCACATCTTGTTGAAGGTGTACATATTGAAGGGCATGGAGTACAGCTCCCCTTTGTAGTTGGCCACCGGGGAGTTGGTGAAACGGTTGAAGTCGGCATACTGGGTGACATAATCCCAAACCCGCTTGCTGTTGGTGTGGAAGATGTGTGCGCCGTAGACGTGGACGTTGATGCCCTCTACCCGCTGAGTGTAGATGTTCCCGGCGATGTGAGGCCGCTTGTCGATGACCAGGCAGGTCTTGCCCGCCTTGACCGCTTCCCGGGCGAATACGGCTCCGTACAGTCCGGCGCCCACGATGAGATAATCGTACATACTGCTCGCTCCTTTGTGAGATATGGTAAAGTGAAATGGAAGGACAGGGTCACGCCTGCTTCCTGCCTACGGTTCGACCATAGAGCCGCACCACAGCCGGACGCACCGGGCGAAGCCGGGGCCAGACCGTCCGAAAGAACTCCCACCAGAAATCCCCGGGGCCGATGAGCTGCCCCTTTCGCTCCACCTGGACGGCCACGGCGAAAATGGATTCCCGGGGGAGGGGGCCCTCCACCTCTGTCTGGGCGTCTCCCAGAAAGTAGTAGCCCTCGGGACGGATTCTATGGATACGGTGGAACACGTATTGCCCGCTGGGGCGGCGGAAAAAGGCCATATCTCCCACGTGGAGGGGATCCTCCGCCTTTTTCAGAAAAATGCGATCCCGGCGGGAGACGAGAAAGGGGGACATACTGTTGCCCGTGATAATCATGGGCACCGTCTTTCCCTCCTCCAGAATGGAGCGGAGCATGGGAATATAGACCTGAGCGTCCACCATCCGGGTGGCGTAATTCTGATCTTCCAAGGGTGTACTCCTCTTTTTTGTGACCTCACCATCTGCGGCGGCGGAAGGGGACGGGACGAAGTCCGGTGATCGGCTGACTTTGCAGAATACGGGTGGGGTTGTCCTCCAGCAGCAGCCGGGGGCACTCCGGGCCATAGGCCTCTCCCAGAGCGTCCCTTACGTCCGACATATGGGGCGTCCGGAACTCCGAGCGGTGACAGTCGGTGGCGACGCAGGCGACCACCTGATGATCCAGCAGGCTCCAGGCGGTTTCCTGCACCGATTTTCCAAACCGACCCAGAACGCTGCCCCGATTGACCTGGAGGGCGCAGCCCATGCGTGCCCACTCGTAGGTCAGGCCCGGGTCACGCACCACGAAATGATACCGCTCCGGGTGAGCGATGAGGGGGATATACCCCTCGTCCAGAATGGCCTCCAGAATGAAAAAGACGAAGTCCACGTCCTCTCCAAAACCAAACTCCACCAGGAGGTATTTCCCGTCGTTGAGAGAGATCAGCTTTTTCCGCCGGAGGAGCAGAGGAGTCTCCTCGGTGGAGAATACCTCGCATCCGGTATAGAGCTCCAGAGGGATGTCCTCCCGCTCCAGGGCCAGCTGGAGCTGATCCATCCGCTGACGAAGCTCCGGAGTATCATAGTTGGGACGGGGATTGTCCGGGAGATTGCAGTGGGGGGTCAGGGCCATGTGCCGGACGCCGCTGGCCACAGCGATCCGGGCCATCTCCAGCGACATCTCCAGGCTCTGGGAGCCGTCGTCCACTCCCGGCAGCATATGGGCGTGCAGATCGATCATCATTTGCCTCAATTCCAGGCGATCAGCCAAAATATCTACTGTTTAAATAGTATAGCACATTGGCAGAGGACTGTCAAAAGCTATCTGAGGGGCTCTTGCAGTCACAGCCGTCTCTCCAGGAGCACCCGGAGCCGCTGCTGCCAGATGGCGCACTCCCCGGCCAGCTCGTGAAACAGTCCCCGGAGATCGGCCTCTGCCGTCCGCCGCTCTGCCGCCCGGTAGGACATCTCTGCCCTGCGCATCCGGAAGAACAGACTGCGGCAGCACTCCACCAGCGTAGAGCGATCACCCCGCACCACCGGCTCGGCAGGGAGGAACCGGACGCCGGTGGCGAGAAACAGCGCCGCTGAGAGCCGCTGGGCCTGATTGTGGCAACCCTCCGCCATCTGCCGCAGCTCCGGCCAGCGGCGGCAGACTGCCGCCCGGTTCAGGGACTGGGTCACCGATTCACGGAGAAAACCGGAGAGATTGCGCTCTCCCGCAGTGTCAGACGAGGCTGCCGGTGTGTCCGGCAGGATTGGGCTTTCCGTTCCCGCCCGCACCCGCTGCCACACCAGACGGAACTGCTCGGCCTCGTCCAGGGCCTTTTGCGTGTCTTCCATGTCATTCCCTCCTCAGCTTTGTTCCATTCTATTCCCAACAGGGGAAAAGGGACACAAATCGCCCTGCCGCACACCCTTGCCCTTTGGCAGACGAGGGCATATAATAATATCCAGAGAGTCACCGGGGGAAGGGAGGAATCCGGCATGGTATACCAGATCGCCGTCTGCGATGACAACGAAGCCGATCGGCTGCTGCTCGACCATCTGTTGACCGAGTGGGCGCAGGCCCGGGGCCATACCGTCCGGACAGAAATCTTTTCCTCGGCGGAGAGCTTTCTCTTTCGCTGGGCGGAGCGGCAGAGCTTTGACCTGCTTTTGCTGGACGTGGAGATGGGCGAGATGGACGGGGTGGAGCTGGCCAGACGGGTTCGACGGGACAGCGAGCTGGTGCAGATCGTCTTCATCACCGGCTACTCCGACTACATCGCCGAGGGCTACGAGGTGGAGGCCCTCCACTACCTGCTCAAGCCGGTGCACCGGGACAAGCTGTTTCAGGTGCTGGACCGGGCGGCGGACAGGCTCCGCCGGAACAGCCGTTGCCTGAATCTGAACTGTTACGGCGAGCTGCTGCGTATCCCCTGCTACCGCATCCGCTATCTGGATGTCCAGCGCAACTATGTCACCGTCCACGCTGACCGGGACTACACCGTCAAGCGTTCCCTCAGCGACTTTTCCGACGAGCTGGGAGAGAACTTCGTCCGGGTGGGCCGGGGGCTGATTTTAAACCTCTCCTACGTCCGCCGGGTGACGAAGACGGAGGTCTATCTCGCCGGAGGCGAGGCGCTGCCCCTGCCCAGAGGGGCCTATGAGCCGCTGAACCGGGCCATTATCGACAGGGGGTGAGAGGATGTTTCTGACACGCTGGATAGACCGCCGCATCGATCGCCGCCTGGCCGCCTATCAGCAGGAGCTGGTGGAGACCCACTACCAGGAGGTGGAGAATATGTACCGCCAGGTGCGGGGCTGGCGGCACGACTACCGCAACCACATCCAGACCATGAAGGTGCTGGCGGTGGGCGGGGACATGGAGGGCATCAAAGCCTACCTGGACGAGCTGGACACCGACCTGAACACGGTGGACACCGTCATCAAGACGGGCAACCCCATGGCGGACGCCATTTTGAACAGTAAAATTTCCCTGGCCCAGTCCAAAGGCATCCCCGTCCGCTGCGACGCCCACATCCCGGTAAAGCTGCGGATGTCCGAGCTGGATCTGTGCTGTATCATCGGCAATCTCTTTGATAACGCCATCGAGGCCAGCCTCGCCCTGCCAGAGGAGGAACGGCTCATCCGGGTGTACATGGACATGAAGGGCACTCAGCTCTACCTCTCCTTCACCAACTTCACCGCAGACAAAAAGCGGGTCAAGTCCGGGGGGCGCTTCTCCACCACCAAGGGGGAGGGCCACGGCTTCGGCCTGGTGCGGATAGACGCCATCATCGACCGGCTGGACGGCTATCTCAGCCGGAACAGCGAGGACGGGGCGTTTACCACGGAAATTTTGATTCCTCAGGTTTGACAGAATATTACGATTCGTCCCCCGGTTTTTGCGATTCGTCCCCGAATTGCGCCGGGGACGATTTTTTGTGATAGGATAGTGGTACGAGGTGATGACATGAGAGAACAGAAGAAACGGGCCTACCCCATGCACCGCTCGGTGGGCTTTATGCTCGCCTCCGCCTGGCGGGGAAACCGGAGCGTCATTTTCCTGTGCGTGGCAGTGGCGGCGGTGACGGCGGGCCGCTCCGTGGCGGAGCTGCTCATCGCCCCGACCCTGCTGGCTCAGGTGGAGTCCGGGGCCGGACTGGGGGCGCTGCTGGCCGCTGTGGGAGGCTTTGGAGCCGTGCTGGTGCTGCTGTCCGCCCTGAAGGGATATCTGGACAACAACGTCCTGTTCGGGCGCATCGCCGTCCGGCTGGAGCTGGCCCGGGAGATCGCCCGAAAGACAGACCAGACCTCCTTCCCCAATCTGCTGGACACGGCGTTTCTGGCCCTCCAGGACAAGTGCTGGAATGTCACCGGCAGCAATGCCGACGCCACCGAGGCGGTGTGGACCACGCTGACCGATCTGCTGACCAATCTGATGGGCTTTGGGGCGTATCTGCTGCTCATGTCCGGGCTGCATCCGGGGCTGCTGTGCCTGGTGGTGGTCGTGACGGTGGCGGGCTGCCTGTTTGACCGCCGCATCCAGGCCTGGGGCTACGAACACCGGGCGGAGAAGGACAGCTATTACAAGCAGGTGAATTACATCCATCAGAAGGCCACCGACCGCACCCCCGCCAAGGACATCCGCATTTTCGGCCTCCAGGGGTGGCTCCGGGACGTGCGGGAGAGCGCCGGGAACCTGATCCGGGCCTTTCTGATGCGGGAGCAGCGACATTACCTGTGGGCGAATCTGGCGGACTTTCTGCTCACCCTGGTCCGGAACGGGGCGGCCTACGCCTATCTGCTCTGGCTGACCCTGGAGGAGGGACTGTCAGCATCGGAATTTTTGCTCTACTTCACGGCGGTCAGCGGCTTCACCGCCTGGGTGACGGGCATCACCTCCGGCCTGCTGGAGCTGCACCGGCAATGCCTGGACATCTCCTGTGTACAGGAATATTTGAACTGGCCGGAGCCGTTTCAATTTGAGGGGGGCAAGCCCCTCCCCAAGGACACCGATCATCCCTATGAGCTGCGGCTGGACGACGTGAGCTATCGCTATCCCGGCGCAAAGTCGGACACCATCTCCCATTTCAGCCTGACCATCCGCCCCGGGGAGAAGCTGGCCATTGTAGGCCTGAACGGGGCGGGGAAAACCACCCTGATCCGACTGCTCTGCGGCTTTCTCGACCCCACCGACGGGCGGGTGCTGCTGGACGGGGAGGACATACGTCAGTACGACCGGCGGGACTACTACGCCCTGTTCGCCACCGTGTTTCAGGACATCTCCGTGCTGGAACACAGCGTCCGGGTGAACGTGGCCCAGCGGCTGGAGGGTATCGACGAGGAACAGGTGCGCTGGTGCATCGACCAGGCGGGGCTGACCGAGACGGTGGCCCGGCTCTCCCAGGGGCTGGACACCAAGCTGGGTCGGCTGGTCTATGAGGACGGGGTAGAGCTGTCCGGCGGGCAGACCCAGCGGCTGATGCTGGCCCGGGCCCTCTACAAAGACGCACCCATCCTGGCCCTGGACGAGCCCACGGCGGCATTAGACCCCATCGCGGAAAACGACATCTATCTGAAATACAGCGAGATGACCCGGGGGCGCACCGCCCTGTTCATCTCTCACCGGCTGGCCTCCACCCGGTTCTGCGACCGGATTTTGTTCCTGTCGGACGGAAGGCTGGCGGAGGAGGGCACCCATCAATCCCTTCTCGAGCTGGGAGGCGGCTACGCAAAGCTGTTCGAGGTGCAGAGCCGATACTACCGGGAAGGAGGGAACGAAGATGGCGCAGGAGAAAAAGACGAGCCTGCCCTGGAGTGAGGCGTTCCGGCGCACCCGGCGGGTCATGGGCATCTGGTGGCGCATCTGCCCCAACTGGTTCTGGGCGACGGGGCTGTATGACGCCCTGACCGCCCTGGCCCCCTATGTGGCGGTGTGGTTCTCCGCCCGGCTCATCGGGGAGCTGTCCGGCGGGCGGAACCCGGAGACCTTGGGCCTGCTGGCGCTGGGCGCCCTGCTGTCCGGGGCGCTGCTCACCCTGGCTATGGGGGCCGCCAAACGGTGGCGGGATTACGAGAATCAGATGTCCCGGCTGGCCTACAAACGTCTCCACCAGGACAAGATGCTGGACATGGACTTTGTCACCATGGATCGGCAGGAGACCGCCGACCTGTACTCCCAAATTCTGCAAAACGTCAACTGGTCGGGCAAGGGACTGCTGGAGCCCCTGGTGTCCCTGGAAAAGCTGATGACCGCTCTGGTGCGCATCTTGGGCGGCGTGGGGCTGTCCGTCACCCTGTTTCTCTCCAGTGTGCCGGAGGAGAGCGGCATGACCTGGCTAAACCATCCCCTGTGCGTTCTGGGGGTGCTGGCGGTGCTGCTGCTGGGAGCGGTCACCGCCCCCGCCCTGTACAACCGGGGGGACGCCTACTGGGTCAAATACGCCCAGAGCATCCTGTATGCAAACCGGGCGTTCAGCTTTTACGGCTACACTGTCTCCACCCAGCGGGGGCGGGCGGAGGACGCCCGGATGTACCGCCAGCGGGAGCAGGTCTCCGACCCCCTCCTGGAGCAGACCGGCGAGTTTGGCCCCCACTCCCTCATCGCACGGTGGGCCAGAGGGCCCATGGGAGCCTGCTTCGCCGCCTCTCAGAGCGTATCCGCCGTGCTCACCGGGCTGGTATACGGCTTTGTGTGTCTGAAATCCTGGGCGGGGGCCTTCGGCGTGGGCTCCATCGTCCAGTATGTGGGAGCCATCACCAACCTGTTTCTCGGCCTCTCCGAGCTGCTGGAGGGACTGGGAGAGCTGCGGGTCAACGCCGAGGACGCCTTTTTGGGGACAGAGTTCCGGTTCCTCGACCTGCCCCACGAGATGTACCGGGGCAGCCTGACCACGGAGAAGCGGGCCGACCGGCAGTATCAGGTGGAGTTCCGGGACGTGTCCTTCCGGTATCCCGGCACGGAGCGGTACGCCCTGCGCCATGTGAGCATGACCTTCCGGGTGGGCCGCCGCCTGGCGGTGGTGGGGCAGAATGGCAGCGGCAAGACCACCTTCATCAAGCTGCTCTGCCGCCTGTACGACCCCACCGAGGGAGAGATTTTGCTCAACGGCATCGACATCCGCAAGTACCGCTATGAGGATTACATCGCCCTGTTCTCCGTGGTGTTCCAGGACTTTCAGCTGTTTGCCCTGCCCCTGGGCCAGAACGTGGCCGGGGCCGCCAGCTACGACCGGGAGCGGGCACGCCGTGCCCTGAAGGACGCCGGGTTTGACCGACGGCTGGAGACCATGCCCCAGGGGTTGGACACTTATCTCTTTAAAGATCTGGACAAAGATGGGGTGGAGGTCTCCGGCGGCGAGGCCCAAAAGATCGCCATCGCCCGGGCGCTGTACAAGGACGCCCCATTCATCGTCCTGGACGAGCCCACGGCGGCCCTGGATCCCATGGCCGAGGCGGAAATTTACAGCAAATTCAACGACATCGCCGGGGACAAGACTGCCGTCTACATCAGTCACCGCCTGTCCTCCTGCAAGTTCTGCGACCAGATCGCCGTGTTCCAGGACGGGGCGGTGGTGCAGACCGGCACCCATGAGGAGCTGCTGGCGGAGGAGGACGGCCATTATTACCGGCTGTGGAACGCTCAGGCACAGTATTATGTAAACAACAAGACAAAGGGCGACCGGCAGGAGCGCCTCTAAAGGGGAAAGAAACAGACGGGAGCGTCGCAGAATCTGCAACGCTCCCGTTTTGCGAAAAATGGTTGTGTCGTCGTGGGCGGAGGTTCTTACGGCTCACTCCTCGTCCACGGTGACGATTTCACCGCTGAGCACCTGATTGATGAGCTCGCTGGCGTAGGCCACCGAGTCCTCGTCCGGGTAGGTGACGTAGAGGCTGCGCCCGGGCATGGAGTAGGTCTCTCCCCGGCCGCCGGTGCCGGTGACGGCGTAGGAGACCACGTCCCACTCCGCCATATCGTCCAGCTGCATTTTCACCAGGGCGGAGATGTCGTCGCCTGCCAGGTCGGTGATGAACATTCCCTCCAGGCTGTCCAGAATGGAGGAGTAGTTGACGATGACGGTGCTGGCGCTGCCGGTCACCTTGTCGATGACGGCGGAGATGACCTTCATCTGGTTTTTGCCCCGGTCGTTGTCGCCGCCTGCCAGGGCGTGGCGCTCCCGGGCGAAGGCCAGAGCACCCACCCCGTCCAGAGTGTTGTAGCCCTCCACGATGTCGATGCTCACCCCGGAGCCGGAGGTGGTGAAGGAGGTGTCGGAGTAGACGGTGATACCGCCGATGGCGTCGATGAGGGTTTCAAAGCCGGTGAAGTTGATCTGACCGTAATAGTTTACCGTCACGCCGTAGAGGTCGGCCAGGGCCTCCACCGAGCAGTCGATGCCGTAGATGCCGCAGTGGGTCAGCTTGTCCAGAGCGCCGTTCCCGGCGGGGTTGGCCACATAGTAGTCCCGGGGGGTGTTGACCAGCAGCACCTGCTTGGTGGTGGGGTTGACCACCGCCAGGATGTTCACGTCGCTGCGGCTGGTGGTCAGGGTGGTGTTCCGGGTGTCCGAGCCGCTGATGTAGAGGATAAAGGGATCCTCTGTGACCGAGTCCACGCTCTCGGTGGCCTCGATAGCGCTGTAGTTCTCGTCGCCTGTGTCCTCCACCTCCTGGGTGATGGTCACCTCATAGAGCAGCCGGGTGTCTGTGTCAAAGTCCTCATAGGTCTCATCGTCCTCCAGAATGTCGGCGTAGGCCTGGCTGAGCACCAGAGCGCCGTTCTCACCGGAATAGAGAGTCTCCACTGCGCCCACCACAGAGTCATATTCCGCCGTGGCGATCTCCTGGCCCAGCTCGGTCTGGATGGACTCCAACGCCTGGAGAATGTTCTCTCCGTCATAGGCGGTGGAGTAGGCGAAGGTGTAGCCGCTGGCATCGGACAGAGTTTCCGCCGGGTCGTCGTCCATGACGTAGACGCCGATGGTGTAGGTATAGATGGTGGTGCCGGTGACGGTGCTGATGGTGCCGGATACCTGGGCGACGGCCAGGGAGAGATAGACGGAGCCTGCGGAGATGAGCAGGGACAGTAGCCAGGCCAAAATCCGCCGGGGCAGGGCGAGGTTCACCGTCTCCTCGGCATGCCTGCCCTCGGGTGGGCGGTTTTCCGCCGGCTTGAGGGCCAGCAGCCCGGTGAGCAGCAGGAGCAGCAGCAGTACGATGACCACCAGGATGAAATACCGCTCCGGCAGCATGTCCAGCCGCCAGATGAGAAAGCCCGCCAGGGCCTCGCAGACCAGCTGCACCAGCAGCAGGATGGTGGAGATCCGTTTTACCGTTTTCATATGTGACACATCCTCTCCGCCCCGGGAGACCCCGGGGCCGGTCTGTTTTTGTCGAGTTACGTCCCTCATTATAGCACAGCAATTTTGTCCGGTGAACTCTTTTTCAGAATTTTTCAGAAAGGGACAAACGAACCGGAAAGACTGACCGGCTTCCTTGCATCTTTTACAAAATAGCGGTACAATAACAGAGAACAAATGCTCCCAACAGAAAGGAATGACAGTATGAAGCAGAATGACCGTCTCCACGGCTTTGTCGTGGAATACGCCCAGCCCCTGCCGGAGCTGAAGGCCACCCTGTACCGGATGACCTATGAGAAAAATGGAGCAGATCTGGTCTGGCTGGACAGGGAGGACGAGAACAAGACCTTTGCCATCACCTTCAAGACCATCCCCCAGGACGACACCGGCGTCTTCCACATCCTGGAGCACTCCGTCCTCTGCGGCTCGGACAAATACCCGGTGAAGGAGCCCTTTGTGGAGCTGCTGAAAAGCTCCCTCCAGACCTTCCTGAACGCCTTCACCTTCCCGGACAAGACCTGTTACCCCGTCTGCTCCCGGAACAACCAGGACTTTCTCAACCTGATGGACGTCTATCTGGACGCCGTGCTCCACCCCCTGAGCGTCACCGACGACCACGCCTTCCGCCAGGAGGGGTGGCACTATGAGCTGGACGACCCTCAGGGGGAGCTGACGGTGAACGGCGTGGTCTACAACGAGATGAAGGGAGCCTACGCCGACCCGGACACGGTGCTCATGCGGGAGATGAATGCCCTTCTGTTCCCGGATAACTGCTACGGCTATGAGTCCGGAGGTTACCCGGACGCCATCCCCACCCTGACCTATGAAAACTATCAGGCCAGCCATCGGCGGTTCTACCACCCCTCCAATTCCCGCATCTTCCTGGACGGCAGCGTGGACTTAGACGCTGTCCTGGCCAAGCTGGACAGCTTCCTCTCCCCCTATGACCGGCTGGAGGTGGATTCGGACATCCCCATGCAGGCTCCTGTCGCCCCGGCGAGCCAGACGGCCCGGTATCAAATCGGCCCGGAGGACGACGGAACCAACAAGGCGATTTTGGCCCGGGGCTGGGTGTTCGCACGGTTTGACGAGCGGGAGAAGATCGCCGCCTGCGAAGCCCTCACCGACGCCCTGTGCGGCTCCAATGAGGCGCCGCTGAAAAAGGCCCTGCTGGAGCAGGGCCTGGCAGAGGACGTGGAGTTCCAGTCCTGGGACGGCATCCAGCAGCGGTATGTCCTGCTGGTGGTGCGGCACACGGACGAGAACAAACAGGCCCAGGTCTGGCAGACGGTGGAGCGGGTCCTCCGGGAGCAGGCCGACGGCGGCCTGAACCGGAGCCGGGTGGCCTCCGTTCTGAACCGGATGGAGTTCAAGGCCCGGGAGCGGGACATGGGCGGCTTCCCCAGGGGGTTGGCCCTGGCCCTGGACTGCGCCGAGAGCTGGCTCTACGGCGGCGACCCCGCCCAGAATCTCCAGTGCGGCGAGCTGTTCGCCTGCCTCCGGGAAAAGCTGGAGCAGGGCTGGTTTGAGGACTTTATCCGCACAAATCTTCTGGAGTGCCCTCATCAGGCCACGGTCTGCCTGCTGCCCAGCAGTACTCTGGGAGAGGAGAAGGCCCGCAAAGAGCGGGAGCGGCTGACGGCGGTGAAGGCGGGCTGGACTCCGGAGGAGACCCAGGCGGTCATCGACCGGTTCCACCGGCTCCGGGAGCGCCAGAGCACACCGGACAGCCCCAAGGCCCTGAGCGCCATCCCCACCCTGTCTCTCTCAGACATCTCGCCCCAACTCCACCGGACACCCCAGGAGGAGCACTTCGTTGATGGAGTCACAGTATTGCACCAGCCCCTGGAGACGGGGGGCATCCTCTATCTAGATCTGTATTTCTCTCTGGAGGATCTGTCACTGGAGGAGCTGAGCCGGGTGTCCCTGCTGACCTCCCTGCTGGGCAAGCTGGACACGGCGGATCATTCCGCCATCGACCTGCGCAGCGCCATGGACGACTGCCTGGGCCGGTTCAGCGCCACGGTGATTCCTCTGGCCCCGGAGGGTGAGCGGGAGCGCTGCACTCCCTGGCTGGTGGTCAGCGCCTCCCTCCTGGCCAGCCGCCGGGCGGAGGCCGCCAAACTCATTCTGGAAATCCTCACCGGCACCCGGTTTGACGATGCCGCCAAGCTGGGCATCCTGGTGACCCAGCTCCGGCTCCAGATGGAGCAGGGCATTCAGGCTTCCGGCCATTCCTTCGCCGCTCAGCGGGCGGGGGCGTATCTCTCCGCCCAAAAGACCGCCATGGAGACGGTGAGCGGCATCGATTACCTCCGCTTCCTCCAGCAGACGGAGCAGGCCCAGGACGGTCTTGGCGATGCTCTGGCCGGGCTGTTTGGCCGGGTGTTCTCCCGGCAGCGGCTCACCGTCAGCGTGACGGGAGAGCTGGACGCAGACTGGGTCAAAACGCTGGCGGCGGGATTGCCCGACCTGCCGGTGGGCGAGCCTGGGATCCTTCCCCGGCGGCCCCTGGCAAGGGAGGGCTTCCAGATCCCCGCTCAGGTGGGCTTCGCTGCCAGGGCCGGGGCGCTCCCGGGGGCGGAGCGGTGTACCGGTACCGCCCTGGTGGGGGCCAATCTGCTGACCTATGACTATCTGTGGAACACCGTCCGGGTCCAGGGCGGGGCCTACGGCGTGGGCCTCCGGGCGGAGTCCGGCGGGAGCGTCCGCTTCTGGTCCTATCGGGATCCCAGCCCCCGGCAGTCTCTGAACCGCTTTGACGGGGCGGGACAGGCCCTGGCCCAGACCGCCCGGTCGGGGGACGATCTGACGAAATATATCGTCAGCACCGTGGGCAGCGACCAGCCGCCCCTGTCTCCCCGGACGGAGGGCCTCCAGGAGGCGGTCAACCGCCTCTCCGGCAGCACCTGGGAACAGCGGCAGCAACGGTACACCGAGGTTCTGCACACCACCCCCGACCAGCTGGAGGCGCTGGGCGCTTCCCTGACTGCGGCGGCGGAGAGGGGCGGCATCTGCGTCATCGGCGGCAGCGCCGCCCTGGACGCCTGCGCCGACGTGCTGGAACGGCGGGAGAGCCTGCTGTAAGCACTATATTGTAAAACAGAAACCTCCATTGCGGCGGCTATCGCTTGTCGCAATGAATGTGCCGAAGGTCATCCCTCTGCTGCCGCTGCGGCGGCGCAGGCGGCACATTTGCCGTAGAAATAGCTCTCGTGCCACTGAATCTGGCAGCCCAGCTCCTGAGAGATGCGCTGATCCAGCCCGGCGTCGTAGTCCAGGCACAGATCGGAGACCTGGCCGCAGCTCTCGCAGACCAGATGGGGGTGAGGGCGGGTGTTGCCGTCGTACCGCTCCACCTGGAAGGGGAGGCGGCTGATCCTGCCCTCCTCCACCATCTGATTCAGGTTGCGGTAGACGGTCCCCCGGCTCAGGCCGGGAGAGACCTCTTTTAAATCCTGATAGATCGTCTCCGCTGTGGGGTGGAGCCTGGTGGCGCTGACATAGTCGTAGATCAGATCCCGTTGCCGGGAATGGCGTCGTTTAATCATGGATACTCCTCCTCGTTGGCCGGATGATGGGATGAAATCAATCCTTAATAGGAATGATTCTATTTTAGCACAGCCGGGAGGAAATTGCAACAGGGGAGATACCTGCTCATTGCCCCTCCACCGGCAGCCGTACCCGGAAGCAGGCGCCCTCTCCCGGCGCGCTCTCCACGCCAACGGAGCCGTGACACAGCTCCACGATGCGCTTGACCAGGGCCAGCCCCAGGCCGTTGCCCTCGTCAGAGTGGGAGCGGTCGCCCTGATAGAATTTCTCAAAGATGTGCTTCTGCACCTCCTGGCTCATGCCGTCGCCGTCGTCCGCCACGGACACCGTCACCGAGTCGCCGTCGGACTGCAGCCCCACCCGGATGACCCCACCCTCCGGGGAGTGCTTGATGGCATTGTCCAGGAGGTTGAGCCACACCTGATCTAACAGCGGCTCGTTGCCGTAAAAGCAGAAGCTGGGTAGCTGAATGTCAAACTCCAGCCCCTTTGCCGACCACTTGCCCTCCAGCAGCAGCACAGCCCGGCGAAGCTGCTCATCCAGGCGATACTCCGCACGGTGTAGAACGGTCTCCTGGTTCTCCAGCTTGGACAGAGCCAGCACATTGCTGGACAGGTCGCTGAGCCTGCGGGAGCTGGCGATGATTTTGTCCAGATAGTAGTCCCGCCGCTCCGGGGAGAGGTTCTTATCCTGTAACAGGGTGGCGTAGCCCTCGATGGTGGCAATGGGGGTCTTGAATTCGTGGGAGACGTTGACCACAAAATCGTTGCGTAGGGTCTCAATGTGGGACAGGTCGTAGACCATGGCGTTGAACCGCTCCGATGTCTCCCGTATCTCGTTGATCCTGCTGTCCGTGGGCACCCGCACGGAAAAATCTCCCTGGGAGAGCCGGTCAAAGGCGTGGGTGATGCTCCTGACCGGACGGATGATGAACCGTCCCACCAGCAGGGTGATGGAGGTGCCGATGAAAATGCTGATGGGGATGATGACCAGAAAGGGGAGATGGAGGTCAGCGGGGTCGATGGACACCACCTGGAAGCGGTACAGAAGATACCAGTGCAGCAGCATGAGCAGCACGCCCACCAGAATGGTTCCAAATACGCAGCCGGTCAGACAGACCCACAGCTGCCCGGAGAATGGTTTTTTATGATTCATCTGTACATTTCACCGCCTTATAGCCCAGTCCCCGTACGGTCACAATCTGGAAGTCCCGACAGTCGGAAAACCGTTCCCGCAGCCGGTTGATGTGGGTGTTGACCGTACGCTCATCCGACTCGGAGAACATTCCCCAGATCTCGTCCATCAGCTGTTGCCGGGTGAAAATTTTGCCCGGATAGGACAGCAGCTTGTAGAGCAGGTAGAACTCCTTCTGAGGCAGGGTGGTCGTCCTCCCGTTGCAGGTCACGGTCAGGGCGTCATAGTCCAGGACGGTGGAGCCTACGACGATCTTTTTTTCGCTGGAGATCCTCGCCCGGCGGAGCAGGGCCTCCACCCGGAGCACCAGCTCCCGGACGTTGATGGGCTTGACCATATAGTCGTCCGTGCCCGACCGGAACCCCCGCTGCATATCCTCAAACTGATCCTTTGCCGTGACCATCAGGATGGGAAGATCGTACCCCGCCTCCCGGAGAGAACGGGTCAGCTCGTAGCCGTCCATGCGGGGCATCATAATGTCCGCCACGATCAGGTCGATGTACTCCCGCTCCATCACCGCCAGAGCCTCCACCCCATCGGCGGCGGGGACGGACTGATAGCCGCTCTCGTCCAGCACGGTGCAGAACAGCTCCCGCATATCCGGATTGTCCTCTACCACCAGAATGTGAAACATACCGATGCGCCTCCCTGTCGCCCTCCGCTCCTGCCGGGGGGTGTAATCTAATATCATATTATAGCATGGAAACGACACGCAGAGATAAACAAATCCGGGAAAATGGGGAACAGCTATTTACACTTCGTTCATTTTTCCTTGTTCCAAAGTTTATCTTGGTATGCTAGAATACGCCGAAACTGAAATAAAGGAGAAACAGCTATGCTCCAATTAAAGGGTATCAACAAGACGTACCGGACGGGCGACCTGGTGCAGACCGCCCTGGACGACGTCAGCCTGAACCTCCGGGACAACGAATTTGTGGCCATCCTCGGCCCCAGCGGGTCGGGCAAGACCACACTGCTGAACATCATCGGCGGCCTGGATCGGTACGACAGCGGCGACCTTGTCATCAACGGTATCTCCACGAAGAAGTACACCGACCGGGACTGGGATTCCTACCGGAACCACACCATCGGCTTTGTGTTCCAGAGCTATAACCTTATCCCCCATCAGACCATCCTGGCCAACGTAGAGCTGGCCCTGACCATCTCCGGCGTCTCCAAGTCCGAGCGGAGAAAGCGGGCGGTGGAGGCGCTGAAAAAGGTGGGCCTGGGCGATCAGCTCCACAAGAAGCCCAACCAGATGTCTGGCGGACAGATGCAGCGGGTGGCCCTGGCCCGGGCGCTCATCAACAACCCGGACATCCTCCTGGCCGACGAGCCCACCGGCGCTCTTGACTCGGACACCAGTATCCAGGTCATGGAGCTGCTGAAGGAGGTGGCGAAGGATCGGCTGGTGGTCATGGTGACCCACAACCCGGAGCTGGCGGAGAAATACGCCACCCGGATCGTCCGCCTCCGGGACGGGAAGATTCAGAGCGACACCGCTCCATATGTTGTGGATGCTGCGGCGACGGCCCCCCCTGTCCACAAAAACATGGGGAAGTCCTCCATGTCCTTTTTCACCTCCCTGGCCCTGTCCTTCAACAACCTGGGTACAAAAAGGGCCCGAACGCTGCTGACCGCCTTTGCCGGCTCCATTGGCATTATCGGTATCGCCCTGATTTTGGCCATCTCCACCGGCGTCAACGACTATATTGGCTCTATTGAGGAGGAGACGCTGTCGGAATATCCAGTTCAGGTGACGACCAGCGCCATAGACCTATCATCCATGATGGAGGTTGGTACCGGCCTCGCCTCCAGTATCACAGAGGAGAACGACACGGACACCATCACCGTCACCGAACTGGTTTCCAGCCTGGGCTCCATCATGGGGAGCAACAACCTGCCTCCGCTGAAGGAGTACCTGGAGAGCGGAGAGAGTGACATCTGGGACTATGTCAAGGCCATCGAGTACATCTATGGCGTGGAGCCTCAGATTTATTCGCTGGAGGACGACGAGTACCGCCAGGTACACCCGGATACCACCATCACCTCCCTTATGGGGATGGGCTCCACTATTATGTCCAGCACCATGATGGCCTCCATGACCAGCGTGAATGTGTTCTATCAGATGCCGGAGAACGAGAACCTGTATATCGACCAGTACGACGTTCTGGCGGGGCGCTGGCCGGAGAACTACAACGAGTGCGTCCTGGTGCTCTCCTCCAATGGGAGCATCAGCGACATCGTGATGTACACTCTGGGCCTGGCGGACTACTCCATTCTGGAGGATTTGCTGGATCAGTTCATCAATGGTGAGGATGCTGTCGTCACAGAGGAATATGACTCCTTCACCTATGACGAGGTGCTGGGCCTGACCTTTAAACTGGTCAGCGCCGCGGACTACTACCAGTACGACAGCGAATACGAGCTGTGGGTGGACAAGACGGACGACGATGACTATATGCTGAACCTGGTGACCAACGGAGAGGATCTGACCATCGTGGGCATCGTCCAGCCCGCAGAGGACGCCGTCAGCGCCGCCCTGTCCTCCGGCATCAACTACCTCCCCTCTTTGGTCACCCACGTCTCCGAGTTGGCGGAGAAGAGCGAGATCGTCCAGGCCCAGATAGCCGACCCAGACACCAACGTGCTCACCGGTGAGCCCTTCGGGGAGGACGGCGACAACGATTTTGACCTGGAGACCCTGTTCGACATCGACACGGACGCCCTCCAGGACGCCTTTGACCTCGACAGCCTTACCGACTCGATCGACCTGTCGGACTCCTTCAACCTGGATGCGGATTCCCTGGATCTGTCCGATGTAGTGGACTTTGATGACATGGATCTGAATCTGGATCTCTCCGACATGGATCTCTCCGGCATCGACATGACCGATATCGACCTGTCCGGGATGGAGCTGGACTTTGACCTGGATCTCAGTGACATCGACCTGTCTGACATCGACCTGTCAGACATCGACCTGTCCGAGCTGGGGGAGATCGACATGAGCAGTCTGATGGAGGGCGTTTCCATCAACGTCTCCCCGGAGGCGGTGGCAGCCCTGGCCTCCAGCATCCTGTCAGGCTATGAAGATTACGCCGAGGCCAACAGTCTGGCGACCTATTCCGATCTGGCGGAGGACTTCTCCACCTATCTGACCAGCGACGCAGCCAAGAACACCCTCTCGGAGCTGCTCATTGAGATCATGGAGGAAAACGGCGAGGTCTCCATCTCCTCCGATGGCCTGGACGAGATGCTCAGCAGCATCGTCTCTGACTACGAGAGCTATGTGGCGGAGCAGGTAGACTCCGGTGACAGCGAGGAGGACGGCGAGACGCCCTCCGTCTCCACGGCGGACTACCTGGCTACCGGCCGGGCCCAGAGCATTTTTGACAGCTGGGCGGAGAGCCACATCACCGTCAGCGGCGACATCACCATCACCGATGAGCAGATGGATGAGATTGCCTCCACCCTGGCCAACGGGTACGCAAATTACGCCGCCGAGAATGACCTGACTACGGTGGAGAGCGTCAGAGAGGGCTTTTCCGATTACCTGGTCTCGGACGAGGCCACGGCGCTCATGTCCGCCGGGCTCATGAGCATGCTGGATCTGTCCGGTCTGGAGGAGCAGCTGACCAACATCGTCCAGACCTACACCCAGACGGTCATGGCCGCCTATACGGAAGCGCTTACCGAGGCAGTCATGTCCGCTATGGAGAGCCAGATGGCCTCGCTTGAGACGCAGATCACCGTTGCCATGACCGCTCAAATGGCAGCCCTGCAGGAGCAGATCACCGCCGCCATTACAGAACAGATGGCCGGTCTGGAGAGCCAGATCACCTCCGCCCTGTCCTCCACCATGGAGTCCGTGATGAGCGAGGTGGTGGATCAGCTGGCTGACAGCATGGAGACCGCCATGAACGACATGATGGATGAGCTGGCTGACAGTATGGAGGACGCCCTGCAGATCGACGAGGACGCCTTGGCAGACGCCTTCGAGTTCAACCTGGACAGCGACGAGCTGATGGAGATCATGACCTCTCTGAGCTCCTCCGGTTCGACCTCTTATGAGAGCGCCCTGGAGAGCCTGGGCTATTTGGACGAGAACGGTCTCGAGGAGATCGACCTCTACCCCAAGGACTTTGACAGCAAGGACGAGGTTCTGGCCATCCTGGACAACTACAACGAGCTGAAGCGGGCAGCGGGCGATGAGGACGACGTGATCACCTACACGGATACCGTAGGCACCATGATGTCCTCCGTCACCACCATTATGGACGTCATCTCCTATGTGCTCATCGCCTTTGTCTCTATCTCCCTCATCGTCTCCTCCATTATGATCGGCGTCATCACCTATATCTCCGTGCTGGAGCGCACCAGAGAGATCGGCATCCTCCGTGCCATCGGCGCCTCCAAGGGGAACATCTCCCAGATCTTCAACGCAGAGACCCTTATCATCGGCCTGTGCGCCGGACTGTTGGGCGTGGGGCTATCGGAGCTGCTGCTCATACCCATCAATGCAGTGGTCCACTCCGTGGCAGGCTCCACCGACATCAACGCCGTCCTGACCTTCTCCAATGCGGCCATTCTGGTGGCCCTGAGCATGGTTCTGACCTTCATCGGCGGACTGATCCCCTCGGGACAGGCGGCCAAGAAGGATCCGGTGACAGCCCTGCGGACAGAATAAGACATGTAACAGCGACACAACAGACAACAGGCAGGAGACCGGGCCTTCCCCGGGCTCCTGCCTGTTATTGTGGCTTGCCTCTTTTGCGTATTCGCATTATAATAGAACCGACCATCTACCCAAAAGGAGAGCTTTCCATGTATGAGATCGATATGAACGACTGCCTGGAGCGGTTCCGGACGCTACTTTCCATCGACAGCACCACCGGACAGTTCCGCCAGGTTCAGAACTGCGTTGTCGCTCAGTTGGAGACGCTGGGCTGCCCGGTTCACGTCACCCACAAGGGCGGCGTCCTGGCCGACCTGGGCGGGGAGGGAGACCCTCTGGTCATCACCGCCCACCTGGACGACATCGGCCTGATGGTGCGCCACGTGAACGCCGACGGCACCCTGAACGTCTGCCCGGTGGGCGGGCTGTACCCTTTCTATTCCGTGGGGGAGAACGTCCGCATCCACACCCGGGACGGGGCGGTGTACACCGGCACCGTCTGCCGCACACCCAACTCCGTCCATGTCACCGAGGAGGAGCTGCGCCAGGCGGCGGGAGATTTCCGGAAGAACGTCTGCGTGGTTCTGGACGAGCCGGTGGCCTCCGCCGCCGAGACAAAGGCCCTGGGGGTGGAGACCGGGGACGTGATCGCTCTGGAGCCCCGGTTCACCCTGTCCAACGGCTATGTCAAGTCCCGCTTTGTGGACGACAAGGCCTGCGCTGCCGTGCTTCTGGGGTGCATCAAATACCTGAAGGACAACGGCCTGACCCCACGGCGGAAGGTGCTGGCTTACTTCTCCATGTATGAGGAGATCGGCCACGGCACCTCCTGGCTGCCGGAGGGGGTGCGGGACATCCTGGCCATCGATATCGCCCCCACCGGCCCGGAGCAGAACTCCGACGAGCGGAAGGTATCCATCTTCGCCAAGGACTCCCGGTATCCCTATCACTGGGAGATGACCAGCGAGCTCCGCCGGGCGGCCATCGACAACGGGGTGGACTATGTCATGGACATCTTCACCCCTCACTACGGCACCGACGCCAATGTCTCCCTGGTGGCGGGACACGACGTCCGCCACGCCGCCATCGGTCCCGGCACCGCCAACAGCCACGGCTATGAGCGCACCCACCTGGACGGCCTGAAAAACACCGGGGCGCTGGTGCTGAGTTACATCCTCTGAGTGGGAAGCACACCGTCAGGGCGTGACCACAGAACGAAAGCAGAACGAAAGCAAGGGAAGGATGATCGATGAGCAGAACAGAGGAGAACAGGTCAGGAGAAGAGATCAGGCAGGTGAGGCGCTATCTGTTTTTACTGGTGGGCCTCCTTATCATGGCCTTTGGTGTGGCCTTCTCCATCAAGGCGGGCCTGGGCACCTCGCCCATATCCAGCGTCCCGTATGTATTGAGCGAGGCCCTGCCTCTGACGGTGGGGAATGTGACCATTCTGATGCACTGTGTCTTTATCCTGCTGCAGATCGTCATCCTTCGCCGAAGGTATCAGCCGGTGCAGCTGTTGCAGCTCGCCGTGGCGATCGTCTTTGGATATATGACGGATTTCGCCGTGTGGGCGCTGGGCGGGCTGGAGTGCAGCGGCTACGCCATGCAGTGGTTTTTCTGCATCGTCGGTATCCTTCTGGTGGCGGTGGGCGTGAGCTTCGAGGTGACGGCGAACGTGGTGACGCTGGCCGGAGAGGGACTGGTGCTGGCCATCTGCCAGGTCGCGCCGGTCAAGTTCGGCACCATGAAGGTGATCTTCGACGTGTCGCTGGTGGTGACAGCCTGCGTCCTGTCCCTGCTGCTCCTGCACGGGCTGTATGGCGTCCGGGAGGGAACAATCGCCGCTGCGCTGTTCGTGGGCACTGTCTCCCGGCAGATCAACAAGCCGCTGGGCCGGGTGGGAGAAAAGATCTTCCAAAGGAAATAGATATGACATCACCGCACAGAACGCATTTCGCCATTCTGTGCGGTGATATTTTGCCCTTTTTACATAATTTGTGCTCCGCCGGGCAAACTTCCTTCACAGAAGGGAGCGAATGTGGATGGAAACAAAGAAACAGGGCAGCAGAACCTTTGCCCTGGCCTGTCCCCCCTCGGTGGCGGGCTGGGGCAGCGTGGTGGGCAAAAAGGAAGGCCAAGGCCCGCTGGGGCGGTGCTTTGGCTCTGTCTCACAGGACAGCTATTTTGGAGAAAAGACCTGGGAGCGGGCGGAGAGCGTCATGCAGGAGCAGGCCCTGGCCCAGGCCCTGGAGCAGGCGGGACAGCCCGCCGGGGCGCTG
This sequence comes from Clostridiales bacterium, assembly GCA_021205725.1. Taxonomy (GTDB): domain Bacteria; phylum Bacillota; class Clostridia; order Oscillospirales; family Oscillospiraceae; genus Onthomonas. The sequence continues at coordinate 10,876 of JAJPWY010000001.1, read as the reverse complement.
GACGCCCTCTTTGGGGGCGACCTGACGAACCAGTGCATCGCCACCTCCTACGCCGCCCGGAGTTCGGGAGCGCCCTATTTCGGACTCTACGGGGCCTGTTCCACCATGGCGGAGAGCCTGGCCCTGGCTGCCCTGCTGCTGGACGGAGGCTTTGGGGAGTGGACGGGGGCGGTGGCCTCCAGCCACTTCTGCACGGCGGAGCGGCAGTACCGGACGCCCCTGGAGTACGGAGGACAGAGAACTCCCACCGCCCAGTGGACGGCCACCGCCGCCGGAGCGGTGGTGCTGGCGAAAAACGGCCCGGGGCCGTATGTCACCCATGTCACCGTGGGCCGTGTTCGGGATCGGGGCATCAAGGACGCCAACAATATGGGGGCGGCCATGGCCCCTGCCGCCTACGACACCATTGACACCCACCTGAAGGACACGGGACGCTCCTCCGGCTTCTACGACCTCATCGTCACCGGCGACCTGGGCAAGCTGGGCCAGGCCCTGGTGGTGAAGCTGTTCGGGCAGGACGGGGTGGAGCTGTCCAACTACAACGACTGCGGGCTGATGCTCTACGACCTGGAGAGGCAGGACGTCCACTGTGGCGGCTCCGGCTGCGGCTGCTCCGCCGCCGTGCTCACCGGACTGCTGCTGGAGGGACTGCGTAGCGGACAGTGGGAGAATATCCTGTTCTGCGGCACCGGGGCCCTCCACTCTCCCACCGCTCTGGGCCAGGGAGAGAGCATCCCGGGCATCTGCCATGCCGTGGCCCTGTCCGCCCAGCGATAGGAGGAGATGTGACATGACGGATATCATCTATAACTGCATCAAAGCATTTCTCGCCGGAGGGCTGATCTGCCTGGTGGGTCAGACGCTCATCGATCGCACCAGTCTGACCCCTGCCCGTATCCTGACCACCTTCGTGGTGGCGGGGGTGGTTTTGGAGGCGGTAGGACTGTATGGCCCCTTTGCTGATTGGGCCGGGGCCGGGGCCTCCGTTCCTCTCACCGGCTTTGGCTCCAACCTGGCCCGGGGCGTCCGGGAGGCGGTGGCGTCCGACGGCGTTCTGGGCGCCTTTACAGGGGGCGCTGCCGCCGCTGCGGGAGGCATCGCCGCCGCCGTCCTGTTCGGCTGGCTGGCCGCCGTAGCCTTCCAGCCGGAGGACAAGAGCTGAGAGACGGGAAATTTCCGGTGAAAAACTTCCGAAAAGAGCCGAAACCGCCCAAAAATCCCCTTGCAATTTCTGCCTGTCCGTGCTATACTGCAAATGTATCAAGATAGTATCAACCTGAGAGTGGGGCTTGCCCCGCTCTTTCTTTTGAGCAAAATGAGGGATACCTGTGAAAAAAGTGACCGAAGTGGCCGCTGAGCTGGCCAGACCTCTGGCGGAGGCGGCGGGCTGCTCCCTGTGGGACGTGGAGTACGTCCGGGAGGCGGGCACCTGGTTCCTCCGGGTGTATATCGACTGTCCGGGGGGCGTGAATATCAACCAGTGCGAGGCGGTGAGCCGACCCCTCAGCGACGCCCTGGATGAGCTGGATCCCATCGAGGGGAGCTATGTGCTGGAGGTCTCCTCCGCCGGAGCGGATCGGCCGCTGAAAAAGCCCGCCCATTTCCGTGCCTTTCTGGGCCATGAGGTGGAGCTGCGGCTGTACCGACCCCTGGAGGGACGCAAGGACTTCCGGGGCCTGCTGTCCGGCTACAGCGACGGGGGAGACGTGACCCTGACGTTGGCCGACGGCAGCGAGCAGACCTTTGGCAAAAAGGACGTAGCCCTGGTTCGGCTCTATGTAGAGTTTTAAGGAGTGATCAAACGTGGCCAAACGAGTACCGAAGAAGAAGGGCCCCACCCCGGAGGAGGACGCACGGGAGTTTTTCCTGGCGCTGGACCAGCTGGAAAAGGAGCGGGGCATCAAGAAGGAATACATGCTGGAGAAGATCACCCAGGCCCTGATCTCCGCCTACAAGCGGGACCATGAGGGGGCGGAGGAGAACATCGTCATCCAGGCCGACCCGGAGAAGAACCTGCTCCGGATGATTGTCCGCAGAGACGTGGTGGAGACGGTGGATAACCCCTACACCGAGATTTCTCTGGAGGAGGCCCAGAAGTCCCTGCCCCAGGTGCAGCTGGGGGACGTGGTCTCCAGCGAGGTCAAGACCAAGAACTTTGGCCGCATTGCCGCCCAGACCGCCCGGCAGGTCATCATCCAGGGCATCCGGGAGGCGGAGCGGAGCATGGTCTACGACGCCTTTACCACCAAGACCCAGGAGCTGCTCACCGGCATCGTCACCCGGGTAGACCCTCGCACCGGGGCGCTCCACGTCCGCATCACCTCGGGCAAGGAGTACACCGACGCCCTGCTCACCGCCGGCGAGCAGGTAAAGGGAGAGTCCTACCGGGAGGGCGACCGCATCAAGGTCTATGTGGTGGAGGTTCGCCGGGACACCCGGGGCACCAAGGTGCTCATCTCCCGCACCCACTACGGTCTGGTGCGCCGGCTGTTCGAGCTGGAGGTGCCTGAAATTTTCGACGGCGTGGTGGAGATCAAGTCCATCGCCCGGGAGGCGGGCAGCCGCACCAAGATGGCGGTCTGGTCCAACAATCCGGACGTGGATCCCATCGGCGCCTGCGTGGGCACCCGGGGGGCCAGAGTGAACGCCATCGTCAATGAACTCCACGGGGAAAAGGTGGACATCATCAAGTACAGCGAGGACCCTGTGGAGTATGTGGCCGCCGCCCTCTCTCCCGCCGACGTCATCAGCGTGGAGACCCTGGAGGAGGGACGGAGCTGCCGGGTCATTGTCCCCGACGACCAGCTGAGCCTGGCCATCGGCAAGGAGGGCCAGAACGCTCGTCTGGCCGCCAAGCTCACCGGCTACAAGATCGACATCAAGAGCGTCTCCGGCGCTGCCCAGGCGGAGGCTGAGGCGGACGCCCTCTTTGCCGACGAGGAGCCGGAGGAGAGCGAGACCGCCGAGGCTCCCGAGGAATTCTGAGCCGGTTCTATCACCTGCTGTCATAAGGAGGGTATCTCATGCCAAAAAAGATTCCCATGCGGCAGTGTCTCGGCTGCCGGGAGATGAAGCCCAAGCGGGAGCTCATCCGTGCGGTTCGCTCCCCGGAGGGGGAGATCTCCCTGGACTTCCGGGGAAAGAAGCCCGGACGGGGGGCCTATGTCTGCCCTGACCCGGCGTGCCTTGCCAAGGTGCGCAAGAGCAAGGGGTTGGAGCGGGCCTTCGGCGTCCCGGTGCCCCCGGAGGTCTACGATGCACTGGCGGAACAGATGGAGGGGCAGCATGAGTGAGTCTCTCAGCTTTCTGGGGCTCGCCAAACGGGCGGGCCGTCTGGTGAGCGGCGAGGACGCCGTCCAGGAGGCGGCGGAGGCGGGCAAGATCCGTCTGCTGATTCTGGCCTCCGACGCCGGGGACAAGACCGTCCGCCACACGGAGCACCAGTCCGGCGGCAAGCTGCCCATCGCCTATCTGGAGAGCGACAAGGCCGCTCTGGGAGCCGCCCTGGGCTGGCAGAGCTGCGCCGTGGCCGCCGTCACCGACCTGGGCATGGCTCTGGCCTTTGCCAAAAAGCTGGCGGAGGCGGATCCACGACATCAGTCGGTGCTGGACGCCCTCACCGAGACAGACCGGCGCATCAAGGCACGCAAATTACGCAAGCCGGGGAAAGCACATCGCTGACCCGTTTCATAGATTTTTACTGCCCCGACCGGGGGCAGCGTACCATCCACCCTATCGTTTGTGTCAACGGGTAAGTCCCGTGACAGCGGGGTTTTCCCGTTGGCACAGGCCTTCCATTCAAGGAGGTGTCCTATTTGAGTATCGACGTGAAATACAGAGTCCACGAGGTGGCCAAGGACTTTAAGGTAAAGGGCAAGCCGGTCGGCTCCAAAAAGGTGACGGAGATCCTGACGAAGTACGGCAGCACGCCCTCCAGCCACATGGCAGCTCTCAGCGAGATGGAGTTGTCACTGATCTTTGAGTATCTGACCCAGCATAACCAGGTGGCCGATCTCCAGGCAGCCCTGGCTGTCCCGGCAAAGCAGCCTGCCGCCCCCGCCAAAAAGCCCGGGCAGCAGTCCGCTCAGAAGGGCCAGCAGTCTCCGGCGCAGAAGCCCCAGCAGGCTCCTGCCCAGAAGCAGCAGGAGCGGGGCGGAAACGCCCAGGCCCAGGAGACGGCAAAGTCCAATGCCCAGGCCCCCGCTCAGAAGCAGCAGCCCGCTCAGGGCAAGCCCAACTCCCAGCAGCAGTCCTCCGCCGCTCCCGTCAGCCGGGTGCCCCAGAAGAAGGTGGTCAACACCCGGAAGAGCGCCGACGTCAACCTGGATCGGTATGACGCCCGCCTGGACGAGCTGGCCCCGGATCGGGCCGACAAGATGGCTCAGGGCAAGCAGAAGCTCAAGAGCAACCGCAGCCAGCAGAAGCGCAAGGGCGCTCAGGGCCAGAAGCGCCGCCAGGAGGAGCAGCGGCAGCAGATGCGCCGTCTCCAGCAGGAAATCGCCCGGAAAGCGCCCACCAAGGTGCAGATTCCGGACGAGATCTCCGTGGGCGAGCTGGCCAGCCGGATGAAAAAGACCGGCGCCTCCGTGGTCAAGGAGCTGATGAAGATGGGAGTCATGGCCTCTCTCAGCGAGGTCATCGACTTCGACACCGCCGCTCTGGTGGCCGAGGAGATGGGCTGCAAGGTGGAGCATGAGGTGGTGGTCACCATCGAGGAGAAGCTCATCGACACCGCCGAGGACAGGGAGGAGGATCTGGTTCCCCGTCCCCCGGTCATCGTGGTCATGGGCCACGTAGACCACGGCAAGACCTCCCTGCTGGACTATATCCGCTCCACTAACGTCACCGCCGGAGAGGCGGGCGGCATCACCCAGGCCATCGGCGCATACCAGGTGGAGGTCAGCGGCGGCCGGACGGTCACCTTCCTGGATACTCCCGGCCACGAGGCGTTCACCGCCATGCGTGCCAGAGGCGCTATGGTCACCGACATCGCCATCCTGGTGGTGGCCGCCGACGACGGCATCATGCCCCAGACGATCGAGGCCATCAACCACGCCAAGGCCGCCAATATCCCCATCGTGGTGGCTATCAACAAGATGGATCTGCCCAACGCCAACCCGGAGGCCATCAAGCAGCAGCTGACCCAGTACGGCCTGCTCAGCGAGGAGTGGGGCGGCGACACCATCATCTGCCCCATCTCCGCCAAGACCGGAGAGGGCATCGACGACCTGCTGGAGAACGTCCTGCTGGTGGCCGAGATGCGGGAGCTGAAGGCCAATCCCAACCGGGCGGCCCGGGGCGCCGTGGTGGAGGCCCGTCTGGACAAGGGCCGTGGCCCGGTGGCCACCCTGCTGGTGCAGAACGGCACCCTGAAGCAGGGCGACATCATCATCGCCGGTACTGCCGTGGGCCGTATCCGTGCCATGACCGATTACCGTGGCCGTCCGGTCAAAAAGGCTGGCCCGTCCGTGCCTGTGGAGATCACCGGTATGGCGGAGGTCCCCGGCGCTGGCGACGACTTCTACGCCGTGGCGGACGAGCGGATGGCCCGTGAGCTGGCCGAGCAGCGGAAGCAGGAGAAGAAGGACGCCCTGGCTGCTCCCGCCGCCAAGAAGGTCAGCCTGGACGACCTGTTCGACCAGATCCAGGTGGGCGAGGTCAAGGAGCTGAAGATTATCGTCAAGGCTGACGTTCAGGGCTCCGCCGAGGCGGTGTGCCAGAACCTGATGAAGCTGTCCAACGACGAGGTGCGGGTGAACGTCATCCACTCCGGCGTGGGCGCCATCAACGAGAGCGACGTCATGCTGGCCTCCACCTCCAACGCCATTATCGTGGGCTTCTCCGTCCGGCCGGACAACGTAGCCCGCACCATGATCGAGCGGGACAAGGTGGACGTCCGGCTGTACCGGGTCATCTACGACTGCATCGAGGAGATCGAGGCGGCCATGAAGGGCATGCTGGCACCCAAGTACCACGAGGTGGAGCTGGGCCGGGTAGAGGTTCGGGAAGTCTACAAGATCACCGGAGCCGGTATCATCGCAGGCTGCTACGTCAAAGAGGGCAAGGTGGTTCGCAACGCGCAGATCCGTTTGGTGCGGGACGGCATCGTCATTCACGAGGGAGCCATCGCCTCCCTGCGCCGGTTCAAGGACGACGTGAAGGAGGTCGCCACCAGCTTCGAGTGCGGCATCGGCCTGGAGAAGTTCAGCGACATCAAGGTGGGAGACATCTTCGAGGTCTACCAGGTGGAGGAGGTCGCCCAGTAATTGGGACTCCGCTGCCCACACATAAAACCGACCCACTGGGCGCAGAATGCAGAATAAAACCGTTCTGCGTTTTGCGCCCTGCGTTTTTCCAAAGGAGGCACCTATGCCAAGCTATCGTATCAACCGCATCAATGAGGACATCCAGCGGGAGCTGTCCGCCCTGCTGCGGACGGTGAAGGACCCGAGAGTGGGGGGACAGATGCTCTCCGTCGTCCGGGTGGACACCGCCACCGACCTGAGCGTCAGCAAAATTTATATCAGTGCCCTGGACTGCGCCGACGAGAAGGAGCTGCGGAAGGGACTGAAATCCGCTACCGGCTACCTTCGCCGGGAGCTGAGCCGGACCATGAACCTGCGCCACACCCCGGAGCTGCAATTCATCGTGGACCACTCCATCGACGAGGGGGCTCATATCCTCCACATCATGGACGACCTGGAGGCAAAAGAGCATGAGAGAGAGTGAGGCCGCCCGGTGGCTCATGGAGCGGGACCGGTTCCTCATCCTGACCCATGTGCGCCCGGACGGGGACACTCTGGGCTGTGCCGCCGCTCTGTGCGCCGCCCTGGCCAAACGGGGAAAAACCGCCTGGGTGGCCCCCAACCCCGGGGTCACGGACACCTATCTGGGGGACATCCAGCCCTATTTCGCCCCGGCGGGCTATGAGCCGGAGCATATCGTGGCGGTGGACATCGCCACAGAGGGGCTGTTCCCCGCAGATTTTGAGGCATACCGGGGCAAAACCGAGCTGTGCATCGACCATCACCCCTCCAACTCCGGCTACGCCCGACACACCTGCCTGGACGCCTCTGCCGCCGCCTGCGGGGAGATCATCTACCGCATCTGCCGGGATGAGCTGGGGGTCATGGACGCTGAAATCGCCCGGGCCATCTATCTGGCCGTCTCCACCGACACGGGCTGCTTTGTCTACAGCAACACCACCCCCACCACCCACCGCATTGCCGCCCAGGTGATGGAGTATGGGGACTTTTTTCGGGAGATCAACCGGCGGTGCTTCCAGACGAAAAGCCGGAAACGGCTGGAGCTGGAGAGCCGCCTGCTCCAGAGCGCCCGCTACTATGAGGAGGGCCGGGTGGTCATCGGGGGCGTCTCTCTGGAGGACATGGCCCAGGTGGGGGCCTCCGAGTCGGACAGCGAGGAGCTTTCCTCCCTGCTCCGCCAGGTGGAGGGGATCCGGGCCGCCGCCACCCTCCGGGAGCTGGCTCCCGGCCAGTGGAAGCTGAGCCTGCGGACGGACGCAGACTATCTCAACGCCACCGACACCTGCGCTCTGCTGGGGGGCGGCGGTCACGCCGCCGCCTCGGGGGCTACCGTCACCGGGGTCGACCGGGCGGAGATGGAGCGCCGGGTGCTGGAGGCCGTCCGCACCGTTTTGAATGGCCGGTGAGATATGAACGGTATCATCATCATTGACAAGCCCCGGGACTGGACGAGCATGGACGTGTGTGCCAGGCTCCGCCATCTGCTGGGGGAGCGCCGGGTGGGCCACGCCGGTACCCTGGATCCCATGGCTACCGGGGTGCTTCCCGTCTTTGTGGGCCGGGCTACCCGGGCAGTGGAGTTTGCCGAGAGCGGGGAGAAGGAGTATCTTGCCACCCTCCGCCTGGGCCTCGTCACCGACACCCAGGACACCACCGGACAGATTCTGGAGCAGCGCCCCGTCGCCTGTGACCGGGGGCAGATCGAGGATGTGCTGGGCCGGTTCCGGGGAGAAATTCAGCAGATCCCCCCCATGTACTCTGCCCTCAAGGTGAACGGGCAGAAGCTCTATCATCTGGCCCGGAAGGGCCGGACGGTGGAGCGGAAGCCTCGGACGATCACCATTTACGCCCTGGAGCTGGGGGAGCAGACCGGTTCGGCGGAATACGCCCTCCGTGTCCGTTGCTCCAAGGGGACCTATATCCGCACCCTCTGCCACGACATCGGCGCGACCCTGGGCTGCGGCGGCTGTATGTCCGCCCTCCGGCGGACGGAGGCGGCGGGCTTCACCCTGGAGCAGGCGGTCTCCCTGGAGACGGTGGCCCAGGCAGCTCAGGAGGGCCGGGGAGAGGCGCTGCTCCTTCCGACAGACCGGTATTTTGAGCGCTACCCCGCTATCTCCATCCGTGGCGAAGCGGAGCGCCGCTGCCGCAACGGGAACCCCTTCCGCCGGTCGGGGCCGGAGGGCCTTTACCGGGTCTACGGCGAGAGCGGGGAGTTCCTCATGCTGGGGGAGCTGTCCGACGGGCAGATGAGGACCAGAAAGAGCTTTTTCGCCCCGCCGGGAGAGAATTCTCCTTCAAACAGATAAAACGAGGTCAAACACCATGCCAACGATAAGACGAGTCATCGCTCTGGGCTTTTTCGACGGAGTACATCAGGCCCACGGCGTTCTGCTGGACCGGGCCAGACAGCGGGCAGCGGAGCTGGACGCCGTGCCCTGCGCCTTTACCTTCGACCAGCACCCCTCCGCCCTGCTCACGGGACACCCGGAGCCGTTGCTGAACACCCTGGAGGACCGGGAGTGGCTCATGAGCCGGTATCACGGCATCCATGAGGTGCTGCTGGCCCCCTTCCGGGAGATGATGAGGATGGACTGGCGGGACTTTATCACCGACTACCTGGTGAAGGAGCACGGGGCCGTCCACGTGGTGGCGGGCCACGACTTCCGGTTCGGCTACCGGGGGGAGGGCACTCCGGAGCGGCTCCAGGCGGTGTGCCGAGAGCTTGGGGTAGGCTGCGACATCATCGGTCGCATCGAGCGCAACGGCGTCCGTATCTCCTCCACCCACATCCGCACCCTCATCCAGCAGGGGGAGATGGAGGAGGCCGACGCCTTCCTGGGTCATCCCCATATCCTCAGCCAGCGGGTGGCCCCGGGGAAGCACCTGGGCCACACCCTGGGCTTCCCCACCGTCAACCTTGCCATCCCCCCGGAGGTCATCGTCCCCGCCTACGGGGTCTACACCGCCCGGGTGCAGCTGGAGGACGGGACAAAGGCTATCGCCGTGACCAACGTGGGGGTTCGTCCCACGGTGGAGGAGCACGGCCGGGTCAATGTGGAGGGCTATATCCTGGACTATGACGGCTACCTCTACGGTCAGCAGGTGCGGGTGGCCTTCTACCGCCGTCTCCGGGGAGAGCGAAAATTCCCCAGCGCCGCCGCCCTGACGGCGGAGGTGCTCCGCAATGCGGAGCAGACCCGGGACTATTTCGCCTGCCGGGAGGACGGGGACGACCTTTGACGGAGCATATCCCATAAAGACAAAAGATAATGCGCCTCTGCACGGCATTTCAACCGTGCAGAGGCGCAGATACGTTAGAGAGGAATGCTTACCGCTGGATACGGCCGGAGCCGTCGCCGCCGGCCAGCTTCTCCACCTCGGAGACGGAGACCATGTTGTAGTCGCCCTCGATGGTGTGCTTGAGGGCGGAGGCCGCCACGGCGAACTCCACCGCCGCCTGGGTGTCCTTGCCGGTGAGCAGGGCATAGATCAGGCCGCCGCCGAAGCTGTCGCCGCCGCCCACACGGTCAACGATGCGCAGCTCGTACTTCTTGCTGAAGCAGTACTCATCGGTAGCTACGTTGTACAGCATGGCGCTCCAGCCGTTGTCGGAGGCGCTGTGGGACTCCCGGAGGGTGATGGCCACCTTCTCGAAGCCGAACTTGTCCGCCAGCTGCTTGGCCACGGACTTGTAGCCCTCATGGTTCAGGGTGCCGCCATAGATATCGGTGGCCTCGGCCTCGATGCCGAACACGTCCTTGGCGTCCTCCTCGTTGGAGATGCACACGTCCACGTACTGGCACAGGTCGGTCATAGCCTCCCGGGCCTGGGCGCGAGTCCACAGCTTGCCACGATAGTTCAGATCGCAGGAGATCTTGACGCCGTGGGCCTTGGCGGCCTTGCAGGCCTCCTTGCAGATCTCCACCACGTTGGGGCCGAGAGCCGGGGTGATGCCGGTGAAGTGGAACCAGTCGGCGCCCTCAAAGATCTTGTCCCAGTCAAAGTCGGAGGGCTGAGCCAGCTGGATGGCGCTGTTGGCCCGGTCATAGATGCAGACGCTGCCCCGCTGGGAGGCGCCCTTCTCGTTGTAATAGATACCCACACGGTCGCCGCCCCGGACGATCATGCTGGTGTCCACACCGTAGCGGCGGAGGCTGTTGATGGCCGCCTGGCCGATGGCGTGGGCGGGGAGCTTGGTGACGAAGGCGGCATCCAGGCCATAGTTGGCCAGGGAGACGGCTACGTTGGCCTCGCCGCCGCCGAAGGTGAACTCCAGGTTGTTGGCCTGAACGAACCGCTCATAGTTGTAGGGCTGGAGACGAACCATCAGCTCGCCGAAGGTGATTACTTTACCCATGGGAAATCAGATCCTTTCTGTATTGGTAACGCTTAGCCGCGGACCTTGTCCACGATGGCCCGGGACTGCTTGCACAGGTCGATGATCTTGTCCCAGTTGCCGGATTCGATGTCGTCGGCCTTGACCATGTAGCTGCCGCCGCAGGCTGCAATCACCGGGCAGGAGAGATACTCCTCCAGGTTCTTCAGGCTGATACCGCCGGTGGGCATGATCTTGAACATGGCGAAGGGGGCGCTCATGGCCTTGATCT
>JAJPWY010000042.1 GCA_021205725.1 Clostridiales bacterium | reverse complement strand
AGGGCATCGGCGCAGGCAAGACCCGTGAGGACCACTCCGGCACCATGAACCAGCTGTTCGCCGCCTATGCCACCGGCAAGGAGAACAAGGAGCTCATGTCCATCCTGGGCGAGGCGGCCCTGACCAAGACCGACCTGCTCTACGCCAAATTCGCCGATGAGTTCGAGCGGCGCTATGTCTCCCAGGGTTCGGACGAAAACCGCTCCATTGAGGAGACGCTGGACCTGGGCTGGGAGCTGCTGAGCATCCTGCCCAAGACCGAGCTGAAGCGGATCAAGCCGGAGTATATCGACAAGTACCTGCCCAAACAGGACCAGCAGTAAGGGAGGGATCGCAGGATGCCTGCCACCACAGTCAACGCCACCCGTATGGAGCTGACCCGGCTGAAAAAGAAGCTGGCCACCTCCACCCGGGGCCACAAGCTGCTCAAGGACAAGCGGGACGAGATGATGAAGCAGTTTCTGGAGATGGTGCGGGAGAACCGCGCCCTCCGGAAGCGCGTGGAGGAGGGGATGATCCGGGCCTACGGCTCCTTCACCGTGGCCTCCGCCCTCATGTCCTCCGAGATGCTGGAGCAGTCCCTGCTCTATCCCAAGCAGAGCGTGGAGCTGGACATGAAGTACCAGAACATCATGGGGGTGAACACCCCGGTCTACCAGTTCTCCACCCGGAGCGACGCCAGCGGGGGAGATATCTACCCCTACGGCTTCGCCACCACCAGCGGCGAGCTGGACGGGGCGGTGGACGCCCTGTCCTCCGTGTTCCAGGATATGCTCCGCCTGGCCCAGATCGAGAAGGCCACCCAGCTGCTGGCGGAGGAGATCGAAAAGACCCGCCGCCGGGTGAACGCCCTGGAGTATGTGGTCATCCCGGAATGTCAGGAGAACATCAAGTATATCACCATGAAGCTGTCGGAGAACGAGCGGAACAACACCATTCGCCTGATGAAGGTGAAGGACATGATGCTGGCCGAGTCCCTGGAGGAGAAGCGACAGGAGACCGCCAGGGCTCTGAAGCTGTTCGACAGTCCGACGCAATAACCGAATGCCAGACGACAAACACCCCCGGCAGAAAACAAGCTGTCGGGGGTGTTGTATATGCCTTATCTCTGGTACTCGAATTGCAGTCCGTACAGATCGACGGTGTCTCCGTCCCGGATGCCCTGGGCCTCCAGCTGGTCGAACAGGCCGGAGGCCCGTAGCTTTCCGTCGAACCAGTTGCGGCTCTCGTAGTCGCCGAAGTTGACCGACTCCATGAGCTGATCCAGCCAGGGGGCCTGGGCGTACCAGACCCCGTCCTCCTGCCAGATCTCGGCGGGGGCGGAGGTGTCTACCGTGACCTCCTTTGGCCGCTCCACATACTCCGGCTCGTAATACCGCACCGGCGGCAGCTCCTGGAGCCGGGCTGCGACGCTCCACACCAGCTCTTTCACGCCCTGATGGGCGGCGGCGGAGATCTCAAAGCAGGGGAAGCCCTTGCCCTCCACATAGGCCCGGAAGGCGTCCACCTGGGCCCGGTCATAGCACAGGTCGCACTTGTTGGCCGCCACGATCATGGGGCGGCCTGCCAGCTCGGGGGAGTACTGGGCCAGCTCGGCACAGATGGCATCAAAGTCCTGGATAGGGTCACGGCCCTCGCTGCCGGAGACGTCCACCACATGAACCAGCAGACGGCACCGGTCGATGTGCCGGAGGAAGTCGTGGCCCAGGCCCGCCCCCTCGCTGGCACCCTCGATGATGCCGGGGATATCGGCCATAACGAAGCTGACCCCTTCCTCCACGTAGACTACCCCCAGATTGGGCATCAGAGTGGTAAAGTGGTAGTTGGCGATCTTGGGGTGGGCCTTGGAGACCACGGAGAGCAGGGTGGATTTTCCCACATTGGGGAAGCCCACCAGCCCCACGTCTGCCAGCAGCTTCAACTCCAGCAGAACCTCCTTTGTCTCCCCGGGGCTGCCCGGCTTGGCAAACCGTGGCGCCTGACGGGTGGGGGTGGCAAAGTGCTGGTTGCCCCAGCCGCCCCGACCGCCCCGGGCCAGGACAAAGGGCTTGCCGTCGGACATATCCCGGATGATCTCCCGGGTCTCGGCGTCCCGGACGACGGTGCCGGTGGGAACCTTGATGACCAGATCCTCCCCGTCCTTTCCGGAGCATCGTGCCCCGGAGCCGTCCGAGCCGTTGGCGGCGGCGTATTTCCGACGATAGCGGAAATCCATCAGGGTGGTGAGATGGCTGTCCGCCACCAGGATCACGTCGCCCCCACGGCCCCCGTCGCCCCCGTCCGGGCCTCCGGCAGCCACATATTTCTCCCGGTGAAAGGCGACGGCGCCGTTGCCGCCCTTGCCCGCCTTTACCGTGATTTTTGCAGTATCCACAAAGGTAGAAGCCATTTCGTTTGTACCTCACAGAAGCGCCGGAAGGGGAGCGCCCTTCCGGTAAAAAAGGCGTGCTGGAAAGCTCTCAGCACGCCTTTTCAGTGGTTTTACTTACTGAGCGATCTCGACGATGGAGACCTGCTTGCGGTCCTTGCCCTTGCGCTCGAACTTGACAGTGCCGTCCTTGAGAGCGAACAGGGTGTCGTCCTTCCCCTTGGCCACATTGGTGCCGGGATGGATCTTGGTGCCGCGCTGACGAACCAGAATGTTGCCGGCCAGGACGAACTGCCCGTCGGCCCGCTTGACGCCCAGACGCTTGGACTCGGAATCACGGCCGTTCTTGGTGGAACCGCCGCCCTTCTTGTGAGCGAAGAACTGGAGAGAAATATTCAGCATGGGTGTTACACCTCCTACAATAAAGTTACGGACATAGGCACGGCAGCCAGCCGTGTCTGTTT
>JAJPWY010000003.1 GCA_021205725.1 Clostridiales bacterium | reverse complement strand
GTCTTGGGGTGCCGGGGGGTAAAGACGGTGCAGCAGTCCTCGTAGGGGAGGATGGAGGTCTCAAAGGTGCCAATCTGCCGGGCGATGCGGACGATCTCCTCCTTGTCCATGCCGATGACCGGACGGAACACCGGGCGAACGCAGGCGTCCTCTGTGACTGCCAGGGCGTCCATGGTCTGGCTGGCCACCTGGCCCAGGCTCTCCCCGGTGACGATGGCGTTGGCCCCCACCCGCTGGGCCACCATGTCGGCAATGCGCATCATGTACCGGCGCATGGCAAGGGTAAAGTACGGCTCCGGGCAGTTCCGCCGGAGGTCCTCCTGAATTTTGGTGAAGGGGACGATGTTCACCGTCATCCGCCCGCAGTAGGGGCTGATGAGCCGGGCCAGCTCCAGCACCTTCTCCTTGGCCTCCTCGGAGGTGTAGGGATAGGAGTAGAAATGGACCAGCTCCAGGGCCAGGCCCCGCTTTGCCATCATGTAGCAGGCCACCGGGGAGTCCAGCCCTCCGGAGAGCAGGGCCACCGCCCGTCCGCCGGTGCCTACGGGCAGTCCTCCCGCCCCCGGCTCCGGGTCGGCGTGGACGTATCCGGCAAAGTCCCGCACCTCTAAATAAACGGTCAGCTCCGGATGGTGGACGTCCACCTCCAGGTGCGGATAGGCCTCCGCCAGCAGACCGCCCACGTATTGGCTCAGCTGAATAGAGGTCATGGGGAAGGACTTGTCCGCCCGCTTCGTCTCCACCTTAAAGGACTTGGCCGCCCGGAGCTGGTCGTCCAGATAGGTGGCGGCGGCCCAGAAGAAGGCGTCCTTGTCCTTCTCACAGGCCCGGGAGCGGGACAGGCCGGAGATGCCGAACACCTTTTTCAGCCCCTCCCAGGCCCCGTCCAGGTCGCAGTCGGCCTCCATGGGCTCCACGTAGATGGTGGACTGCCGGGAATAGGCCCGGAATTTGCCGTAGGGATTCAGCCGCCGCTGGAGGTTGCCCATCAGCCGCTGCTCGAACCGCTTCCGGTTCAGGCCCTTGAGTACGATCTCCCCCATTTTCAGCAGGAACATCTCCTGCACGGGGACGGCGTCGGTGTGGGTGGACTGGTTCATGTCTCTGTTCTCCTTCTTCCTGTATCATAGGTCAAATCAAATCTGTTTTCGCTCCGCCTGCCGCCGGGCGCGCTTTTCCGCCAGCTCTGCCAGCAGCTCCGGGGGAAAGGGAGGCGTGGTGGAGGCGTGGATCTCCGACTGGTAGGTCTCAAACAGCCGCTGGGCGAAGTCCTCCCGCTGACGGCTGCTCTCCCGGCGGAGGTGGCGCACGTCCAGGTCCCAGATGCGCACCCGATCCAGGCCGTCGGCGTCCTTGAGCAGCTGGGTCAGGACGAGGCAGCGGTCAAAGTCTTGGGGCTGATACCGCTCCAGGGTGGGGAGCAGCTCCTTTTCCGGCCGGGAGTGGGCGTCCACGGCGGCCTGCATCATCTTTAATTCCTCGCCCTGTCGCCCGGTGATAGCGGCCAGCCGCTGGGCGGAGCGCCAGCCGTGGAGAGTGTCGTAGGTGTCGTCCACCCGGCCCACGTCGTGGTAGGCGCAGCACTCCAGCAGCAGGGCGGTGTCCTCCATCCCCAGCGGCTCCTCCATGGCGCAGAAGGCCCCGTGGAGCAGCACCCGCTCGATGTGTCCCGGCCCGTGGATGGGGCTCTCATACAGGGCGGCCCGGTCCATGCCGGTGAGTATCTCCAAAAACAGGGGCCAGCCCTCCCAGCGGGAGAGGGCGTCCATCCGGGGCTGGTCCTGGCCCCAGTCGTTGCGGCGGATGAGGTTGAGCATGGGGGAATCCATGGGCGGGTTTACCTCCCTTGTGTTGACGTGAGGTCATTATATCACAGGAAAAGAAGTTGGCAAAGGGTTTTTGAGCGGGAAAACGCCCCGCGGTAAAGCGGGGCGGGGTTCCTTTCCTTGGCTCCCTATGTGAGGCGAAGTGCCGCAAAGCGGTAGAGGTGGCACGGCGTAAGCCGTGACGGAGGGAGAGCAGCATGCACCGACGATTTGCGAAAATCTCCCGGCGAATCCGTCTTACGCTCTCCGCTCCGCCAGCACCAGGGTTCCCACCGGGGACTCCTGCACCCGGCCCATGAACTGGGCGCAGTCCGTTCCCCGGCGGCCACAGTCCAGAGCGGCCTCGTCCTCCGGGTCGTAGCCCAGCAGACGGGCGGTCTCGGCAGCCAGCTCATCGGGGACGAGGGCGATCTGCTGCCGGAGCACGGTGCAGGCGGCGTTAGCGCTCTCCTGGCAGGATACGTCTCCCGGCTCCCGCCAGTGCTCCCCGGGCTGTGCCCGGCGGAAGCTGCGGTAGCGGTCGGGATCCTGATCCAACCGCCAGACGTAGTGCTCCTCCGTCTCCCGGGTGATGCGCAGGCCCAGTCTCCGCCAGAGGACGGCGCAGGTGTCCCGCAGCTCCCCGTCCCCGGCGTCCAGGCCGAAGGCGGTGAGCACCCGGTCGGTGAGCTGGGAGAAGGAGACAGGGGCCTCCTGCTCCAGCACCTCCTCCACCACCCGATAGATGCGATCCCGGAAGTCCGGGTCGGACACCTCACTGTCCCGGATACCCATGACGGTGAGGCTGGCGGGGGTGTAGAGAGGCGGCTCGGAGGGCTTGGACGTCTCCTCCCGGGGCTGGGAGGCGGGCTGTGGCTCGTTCTCCCGCTGGAGCAGCACGTCCAGCAGCCGGAGCAGCTGCTCCAGCACCTGCTCCCGATCCTGCCACCAGTCCATGGTCCACACCCGGCACAGGTTCCAGCCCATGTTGCCTAACAGCTCGGCACGGCCCAGCTCCCGCTCCCGGGTCCGGGGGATGGCCCCATAGTCCGGCCCGTCCAGCAGGATGGCCAGCAGCCAGTCCCCGGGACGGCTCGGGTGGGG
>JAJPWY010000067.1 GCA_021205725.1 Clostridiales bacterium | reverse complement strand
TGGGCTATTGAGGGAAAAAGGGTGAACACGCTGAGAACGGAGCTGCGGCGGGCGGTTCGCTCTGCCGGATGTCTGCTGGCGGCGGTGGGAACTGCGCTGGTGCTGCTGGGAACGGCCTGGCCGGAGCTGGCAGAGGCGCTGGAGCGGGGACGGCTCTATGCGGGATTCTCCGGTGCAGCGGTGCTGAACGCCCTCGCCGGAGACCCCTTCTCCCTGGCCCTGCCGATCCTGAGTCCCCTGGCCTACAGCGGGACGTGGGCGGAGGAGTGGGGCAGCGGATACCTGAGAGCATATCTCCCCCGCACGACCCGAAAGAGCTACCTTCTGAGCCGATGCCTTGCGTGCGTCGTCTCCGGCGGCGTAGGGGTGACGGCGGGGCTGCTCTGCGCCTGGCTGCTGGTCAGCCTTGGCCTGAGCCCCTGGGAGATCGGCAAGGGTGGACTGTCTCTGCTCCCCCTGGTGACCTCTGCGCTCCGGCTGTTTTGCTCCGGCGGGCTTTGGGCGATCACCGGAATGGCCCTGTCCTCCTGGTGGGAGAGCAGCGCCATGGCCTACGGCGGACCGTTTGTGGTCTATTATGTGTTGATCATCCTCTATGAGCGATACCTGAGCGACTGCTTTCCCCTCTCTCCCAGAGAGTGGCTCACACCGGGAGAGGGCTGGCCCCTCCAGGGGTGGAGCGTCCTGGGCGTGGTGTGTGGCGTGACCGCAGGGATGGCCCTCCTCTTTTCACAACAGGCGGGAAGGAGGCTGAGACAGCTGTGACTCGTTTGAGACAGGCGTTGACGGTGGCGGGCTATAATTTCAGCCACTGGCGGAAAAATCCCAGGGTGCTGCTCACCTTTGCCCTGGCTCTGATTCTCTGCTTTTTGCTCTCAGACAAGGCGGTGCAGTTTTCTCAGCAGCAGGGAACGCTGTTGCAGCTGGTGGAGCCGTTTGTCTGGGCCTTTGGGGACTCGGACTCCATCCTGCTCTCCTCGCTGCTGCTGGTGCTTCTGTTCAGCGACCTGCCCTTCCTGTCCCCGGCTACGCCCTACTATCTCATCCGCATGGATCGCAAAACATGGCTGCTGGGCCAGGTGTTGTATGTGCTGGGGGGAACACTCCTCTATCTGGCGTTCCTCCTGTTCAGCGCGGCGGCGGTCTGCGCCCGCCAGTCCTATCTGGGCAATCTGTGGAGCGAGACGGCGGCCATTTTGGGCTATTCCGGTGCGGGCAAGGATGTGGCGCTGCCGGCGCTGGTGCGGACGCTGGAGCTGTCCACGCCCTATTCCTGTATGGCGATGATTTTTGTGCTCATGCTGCTCTATGCGCTGCTGTTGATGTCTGTTTTCCTGCTGTTCCGGCTCCGGCTGGGACAGGCGGGCGGAACAGCGGCGGTCTTTGCGTTCAGCCTGTACGGATTTCTCCTGTCACCCAAATGGCTGCAGGCGCTGCTCGGGCTCTCCGAGGAGGAGCAGTATTGGGCAAACGTGGCCGTGGGGTGGCTCTCCCCGCTGAACCATGCGGCTTATCATATGCACAACTTCGGATACGACCTGCTCCCCCGGCTGTGGCAGTCCTGTCTGCTGTTCGTGCTGCTGATCGGGCTGTGCCAGGCGCTCTGCGCCCGTGTGGTGCGGCGGTATCCGTTCCAGTTCACCGGAGGGGAGGATGACACATGAGCCGGAAAATTGAGCTGATCCACGTCTCCAAGCAGTTTGGACAGGAGCAGGTGCTCAAGGACATCTGCCACACCTTTGAGCCGGGACAGATTCATGGGATCGTGGGAAACAACGGAAGCGGAAAGACGGTGCTGATGAAGTGCATCTGTGGCTTCCTGCCCGCCAGCGGCGGAAAAATTCTGATCGACGGTAGGGAGGTCGGCCGGGATATGGATTTTCCGTCTAACCTTGGCATTATGATCGAAACGCCGGGCTTTCTCCGCCGTCGGACCGGCCGAAGCAACCTGGAAATCCTGGCCTCGCTGCAACGGAAAATCAGCAGGGAGCAGATCGATGCCGCCATGCGCCGGGTGGGTCTGGAGCCGGAGCTGAATAAGCCGGTCTCCCAGTATTCTCTGGGGATGCGCCAGCGGCTGGGCATCGCCCAGGCAATCATGGAGGAGCCGTCCCTGCTTATCCTGGACGAGCCCATGAACGGCCTGGACAGGGCAGGCCGCAGAGAGATGCGCACGCTGTTTGCCAGCCTGCGGGACGAGGGAAGGACAATCCTTCTCGCCTCTCATCTGACGGAGGATATACAGACCCTGTGCGACACGGTCTGCGAGATGGACAGCGGAATTTTGACGGAGCTGACGAGGTAAGGCAGTACAGCATTATGCGATTTCTTTTGGGCTTTCCATCATCATGATAGCTGTTCACGGTGATATGCACGTCTCCAAGACAAATTAGACCCTCCTGCCGCTCATCACCCCCTCGATCCGTTCCCTGGCCCGCAGAGCATACACATCGGACAGCTCGATGCCGGTGGCACGGTAGCCCTCCAGCACGGCGGCCAGCACGGTGGTGCCCGCCCCCGCAAAGGGATCGAGGATATGGCCCTCCGGCTCGGTGATCCTCACCACGTCCCGCATGAGCGGAAGAGGCTTCTCCGTCAAATGGATACGGTTTTGGGGATTGCCGTGCTTGAATACGCCGGGCAGACAGGGGACGGGCCGGGAGAGGGGCATATCCCCATTGCTGCCCCAAACGATGTACTCCGCCTGCTGCCGGAACCGTCCCTTCTGCGGCCGGCTGTTTCCCTTGTCCCAGACGGCGGTGCCCCGCCAGATCCAGCCCGCCCACTGGAGGGCGTCAGTGGCGGCGGGGAGCTGTCGCCAGTCGATAAACATACAAACCGGTGCGCCGGGCTTGCTGGCTCTCCGAGCCAGATACAGCCACTCGGCGCACCACCGAGTCCAGCTCCGCT
>JAJPWY010000018.1 GCA_021205725.1 Clostridiales bacterium | reverse complement strand
TGAGCTGTTAAATTTTCTTCATTTACCCATTGACTTTTTGTTTGCAGACTCCATTATTATGTCAACTTGGGATGGCTTGGGAATGGGGAGGGTTGTACGAGTTCGCGAACCCCTTGGCTCCCTCTCTGAGGGAGCTGTCAGCGAAGCTGACTGAGGGAGAGCGGTAGGAGGTATCGAAATGGTATAAGCTCCCGGCGAATTCGTACCGACTCTCTGCGAATTCGCCGGGGTGCCTGTCTTGTCGTGGGTGCGTGCTGCTCTCCCTCCGTCACGGCTTCGCCGTGCCACCTCCCTCAATGAGGGAGGCAAGGGCCTATGCAAATCCAAAAACCTCACCCCTCCAGCTTATACCCCATCCCCCACACCACCTTGAGGTAGCGGGGATGGGCGGGGTCGATCTCCAGCTTTTCCCGGAGATGGCGGATGTGGACGGCCACCACGTTCTCGCTGCCCAGGAGGGGGTCCTTCCACACCGCCTCATAGATCTGGGCGCTGGAGAGCACCTGGCCCGGGTGCTGCATCATCACCCGGAGGATGTTGTACTGGGTAGAGGTCAGCTCCACGGCGTCCCCGTCCAGCGTCACCTGCTTGGCCCGATCGTCCATGACGATGGGGCCCACCTGGAGGACATTCCTGTCCCCGTCCGCCCGACCGCCCAGTTGGGTGTACCGACGGAGGTGGGAGCGCACCCGGGCCAGCACCTCCATGGGCTTGAAGGGCTTGGTGATGTAGTCGTCCGCCCCCACGTTGAGGCCCTGGATCAAATCCACATCCTCGCTCTTGGCGGTGAGAAACAGGATGGGGACGTTGCTGTTGGCCCGGATCTGCTTTGTGGCGGCGATGCCGTCCATCTGGGGCATCATCACGTCCATCAAAATCAGATCCACCCGATGCTCCCGCAGCACGTTGATGGCCTCCCTGCCGTTATAGGCCTTGAGGACTTCATAGCCTCCGTTGGACAGATAGATCTCCAGTGCGGTGACGATGTCCCGGTCGTCGTCCACCACCAAAATGCGATTCATGGCGTCTCCCTCTCTCTTCCTTTGCTGTGAGCCTATTGTAGCAGGTAATTCTTAATTTGGACAATGCAATTCCTTAAGAATTCCTTAAAATTTTCCACTTCCGCAAATTCTATTTTTCGCAAATGTGCGCTAATTGCATCACTTTTCCCAATTTTCAGAATTTACAAAGGCTGAATTGAGTAAAACGGGACAATGTAAAGCATTCCACGCCGCTCCAGGTTGCGGCACGGTTGCAAACAAGTTTTTACGCAGATTTTGCAATTTTCCTGATGAAAATGCAAAATCCGATTGACAAATCCCGCCCCATCCTCCACAATAAATCCATCCAAAAGCGAAGGAGTGACGAGCTATGCCACGGGATCCATACCTGGAGTGCTTAACGGCCATGGTGTACCGCATGGACGAGTCGATCCATGCGGCGAAGCTGCTGCAGGTTGCCCTTGCTGCGCCAGATGGGTCGCACCCCAGCGCCTTGGGTGCCTACGTGGATAGATTAGACGAGATCATCGCCGAAATGAAAACCAGCCGACAAGAAGTGCAGGCAAAAATCGGCTTCCTGAAGCAGCAGGATGAGAAAACACGTCAATAAACAAAAGCCAGGCAAACCGCCTGGCTTTTGTTTATGTCCTGGAAAATGATATCATAATATCATTTGGTCAACAGGCTCGTCCAGGTATTGACCCCGCAGACCCCGTCCGCCGTCAACCCCTGGGCCGTCTGGTACGCCTTGACCGCCGCCACGGTCTTGCTGCCGCAGTCGCCGTCCACGTCCAGGCTCGCCCCGGCCTTACCGTTGAGCAGGCTCTGGAGGCTCTTGACCTGGGCCCCGGAACTGCCCTTTTTAATCGTGCTGAGTGTGCTCACATCAAACCCTCCTTCGGTGGTGGTGCTGCTGGCCGTCCGGGGATTGCCGGAGACCACGATGACCGTGTGGCCCTTGCTCTTGGTGACCAGGATGTCCCCGTTGTAAACCGGCGTTTTCGCCTGGGAGACATAGGCCGCCTTATCCTCAAAAAGCCCGGTGGCCGCCAGCTTGGCGGCCTCGTTGGCCGTGGTGAAGTCCCCCGGGTCGGTGCCGGTGGCCTCCTTGACGCACGCCCGCACCAGGGAGGAGCAGTCGCACTCGGTCTTTTTGGTGGTGCTGATGCCTGCGGAGATGATCGCCAGCCGGTTGCCCTGGTCGTAGCCGATGCAGTTGTTGTTGCACGCTTGCTGCATCAGGTCGGCCAGTTTGTCAGCGTGGTCGGCGGAGACCGGCCGCAGGATGTACCACCCCTTGCTGTGGGTGTACATGGCCTGCATGGAGACCTCCCCGGCCCGGTCGTTGGTGGTGCTGGTCTGGAGCTGATCTCCCGCCGCCCCGCCGCTGTAGGCCCCGTTTTCGTCGTGTCGGGCGGAGCCGATGGTGATTGCCATTGTTACTCCTCCCCTCCCACGTCGATGTACGGGTCAGCCACGCACGCTCCGGCCAGGATCAGCACCACGGCCAGGACATACGCCACCACGCCCAACACGGCCTCTGTAAGCCGTCTCACCCGTCCACCTCCGGCAGACCGGCCACGCTGGTCAACAGGGACAGGATACCCGCCAGCAGAGCGGCGCTGCCCACCGCCAGCCAGTCCACGTCCCCCATCACGGCAGACGTGCCGATGGCAGCCACGGCAGTCTGAGCAATCGTCTTGACGGCCCGAACCCCCGCCGCCTTGAGCCATGCGCTGTTGGTGATTCTTTCGATAATGGTGTTCATACTTGGCACTTTCCTTTCCAAAATGTAAAGTAGCGTTTTCACTTATTCGCCTGTTCTAAATCCTCAATCCGGTGGTTTGCGACCTTGATTTGCTCATCCATCACGGCTTCATGCTGCTCCAGCTTGTATGTCCGCTCGATGACCTCATTGTGCTTGCCCACCTTTTTCTCCAGTTCTTCCAGCCGGTAGGTGATGAGGGCGGTGGTCTTGTCCGCCTGCTTTTTCTGGGTGGACTGCTGGAACCAGTTGTTGACCATGCACACGATGATTGCAGTAAGCCCGGAAATCAGGCTGGCCAGAATCGTCTCACTCATCCGCCCCGTTCTCCTGCTTCGCCTTCGCCGCCTCCTGCGCCTTCTTCTCCTGCGCCCTCTCCCGGGCGATGGCCTGTTTCTCCAGTCTCACCACCTGAAGCCTTGCGATGTCGAGACAGAGCCGGACGTTGGCAGGCGGCAGCTTGCTCTCATTGACGAGCTGGGTCAAGCTGTCCAAAAACCGGTTGGTTGCGTCGTTGATGCCCATGGGTTAGTCCTCCGTTTCTGTATCCTCGGTGTATTCCTGCCACAGGCTCTCCGTGCCAACGGCTCCGGGCTCCCAGACATTCTGGCCGCTGTAGACGCTGATCCACAGCTTCCCGTTGTGGCTCACGATGGCCCCGTACTGATAGTTCATGCTCACCCCGTCCCAGGTCGTCCACTCGGGATAGGTGGAGCTGTCGCCGGTGTCACCGGTATCGCCCTGCAAGACGGCCACTGCCTCCTCCAAAGCCGTCACCCGGGCGGCCAGGCTCTCCACCGTCACCTCCAGCTCCGGCTTTTCCTGGTCGGCGGTGGCGTTGGACTGGGCCAGGTCGGTCAGCTCGTTCTTCTCGTCCTCGGTGAGCTGCCCCTGGACCCAAAACACATTGATTTTGTATACAATGTCCGTCAGGGTGTAGTCCCCAGCGGTGATGATTTGCCACAAACTATCGTACATAGTTATCCTCCTTATCCGTACATAGCTATCCAGTGGATGGCATGCGTACCGCTGCCGCTGGAGTAGATATACCCAGTAAATCCGGTGGTGCTGACTGTCATAATCTTGCATGCCAGATTTGTCACAGTGCTGCTGTGCCGAGGAGTCAACACAACATCCGGCGTCCCGCTAAATGCGCTGCTAAAGGTCACGCTAAACGTTGTCGATGTGCTGGCGCTCACGGTGACGGATACGTATCCATGCAGCATCCGCGGCACCGTGTAGCCGTAGGTGGACAGGCTGCCGCTGAACGCCCCGTTGCCGGAGACGGTGACCGCGCTGTTGATCGTAAATCCGCTGCTGGATGCCTTGATCGTGGCGGGGCTGCTGGTCGAGCCGCTGGGATAGAACGAGATCGTCGAGCTTCCGTCGCTTTTCAGGGCAATTTCTCCGTCCGCAGTTAGCACCACGCCGGGCGTTCCGTCCATCATACTGGAGCTACTGCCGGCGGCTATACGATAGCTGGCCAAAAGCTGCCTGCCGTCGATCGCCCCATTGTAGCCCACCCGGAAGGGGTAGGTCACGTTACCGTCAGAGTCCGTGCACTGGATCCCGAAAGCGGAATAGGTGGTGTCAAAGTCCGCCCCCTGGAGGTAGTATTTGTATGTGCTCTCGTCGATGGTCACCGATGTGGACAGCATGGTCTCACCGATTGCCCAGCCGCCGATGGTGCCCGCCTTGGTGTTGATGCTGCCGGAAAAATCCCCCGTCGCTCCCTTGATGGTCACGCCGGTGATGGTGCCCGTGGCGGTGATGTCCTGAGCAAACAGATTGTTCACGTCGATCTCGTTTGCCGTGATGGTTCCGGCGGCAATTTGTGTCGCCGTGATGCTGTTTGCCACGATGCAGGTGCCGTTGAGGTATTTCTGGTATTCCTCCGCCTCCAGCTCCGTCTCGGTCAGGCCGCTAGACGTGGCGTTGATGGCGTAGATCACGCCGTCCTCTCCGGTGAGCAGCAGACGGTCAACGCTCAGCGTCCCGGCTGTAATCAAATCGGCGTTGATGGTTACACCGTTGAGAGTGCCGGTGACGTAGCCGTCCTCCACCGTCATGCTGGTCAGCAGCCCCACGTCGGCAAACAGCTTGCCCACGCTCTCCACGGACACGTTGGCCAGGTCAATAGAGGCGTAGTCGGCCAGCAGCGTCTTGATGCTTGCCGTGTCGATATAGGCGGAGTCGATGTCCGCCACCTTGGTCGCCAGGCTCTGGATGTAGGCGTTGCTGACGATCAGCGCCGTCACCGTTTTGGATAACTGGGAATTGACGGCCGCCGTCGCATCATTTACCGCACTGGAGGCCTTGCTGCTGGCGTCGGTGAGGACGGAGGCCAGGGACTTGCTCTGGGATCCCATCTCGTAGGTAATCTCGGTGGGGTTGCAGATGTTCCGGGTCACCTTGGCCACCCGATAGTAGGTATTTAGGCCGATCAGCTCATTGGAGACTAAATAATAGTTGTATCGCTCGATGGCGGAGGACTCCAGCCCCGCCAGGTAGAGGTCGACGGCGGTGAGGGTGATCTGGTCGGTGACCGTCTGGGCCTCCAACCAGGCCTTGGCCTTGGCCAGCAGGTTGGCGGGCTCGGTCACGTCCTCCCACTCCACAACGCCCTCCACGATGCCGTAGACCGCCTGGGCCTCCTCGTCGTCCAGGTAGATCACCCCGTCGTTGACGCTGGCGATGGTCAGCCGCTCCTCCGTGTCGGCGTCCGGGTCGTCCTCTGTGACCTCGTTTTTCGCTCCCAAGGGGATGAGCCGGGTGATGACGCTGGTAGGGTCGATCTCCCGGGAGATGGACTGCATATTTTTGCCCAGGGCGATGGTAGCCGTGCCGATGCTGCCCAGTTCCGGCACGTAGTCCAGATACAGGAGGCCGTCCGTACCCACATAGAGCTGTATCTCCCCGCCTACACTGTCCAATAATTTGGACTTGATGCACTCCCATGTGGTCTCGTAGTTGAGCCCCTTGGTCACGTTTCCGGAGCCGGTGGTCACGGAGATGGTGCCGGGATAGATTTTTTTGTAGTCCTCTACCTGGGCGTTGTGATTGGCCAGGAGGAGGGAGAAAAAGTCCTCCAGGGTGTAGGTGGCCTCCGGGGTGTAGGGCTGGATGGAGTCGCACAGGTAGCCCAGCCGATCCTCGCACACCACCGTCTTATAGATCAGGCCGGAGTCCTCCATCTGGGGGGTGATGGTCAGCGCCCGCCCAGTGAAGATGGCCTCATCGGTTGTAGTGTCCAGCACCTGCACCAGAGTGGTGCGGCTGGAGAGCAGGTCATACCCCGGATTGTTGGGGAGCAGCTCCATGGTCAGGCTGTCGATCTCTCCGGAGGAGCCCTGTACCAGCGTCCCGGCGTACAGGTGGGGATCCTCCGGCCGCACCGTAGGCTCATGGATGATGGTGGCAGCGTCGCCGTTGTAAATCGTCACCCGGTACACGCTAGATCACCCCCTCGTCGGTAGTCCGGCTGTAGCGGTAGGGCTGGGCGGTAAAGGTCAGCACCAGCTCCCCGCCGCACTCCGGCAGCTCAGAGTCCGGGGTGTACTGTGCGCTGGTATAGCTGCCCACAAAGTAATAGTCCGGGTCGGCGTCGTCGTAGATCCGGCTCTCCTGGGCGGTCATGGCCCAGGCGGTCAGAGCGTTCATCACCGCCTCCGCCTCCTCCGGGGAGTCCTCCAGGATGTCGAAGGTGTAAATCAACTGTCGGCTGTCATAGGCCGCCTCGCCGTAGAGGCCGGAGAAGTCATAGTAGCCGGACATAAAGGGGACAGTGGCGGTCACGGCCCGACGCTCCGGGAGAGTGACCTTCCGGTCGGCCAGATACAGGCCGAAGTCGGTATAGCTATGTTTGCCGTCGATCTCCACGCCCATTTTGCTGATTGTCACAGGCACAACCCCCTTGCACTCAGCGCCTGCCTACTGCCCAGAGCGGTGTCAAAGTCCCCCGCCGTGGCCGCAGCAAACGTCTTGCCGTTGACGTTCAGGTAGATGGGCCGCTGCGCCAGGGCTTCGATGGCCTGAGCGACCTGGGAGAGGGAGTCGCTGAGAGAACGATCCACCGCCGCCGCCACATAGGACTGGAGCACGTCGATGGGAGCCACCGCCTCCGGCCCGGCCTCGCCGCCGCCCAGGAGAGAGCTGCCGCTGGCCCCAAAGATGGTGGCCGCATTCAGCACGCCGCCCTCTTTGTACCAGCTGATGGAAAAGCTGGGGACGGACAGGGGCGACAGGCTGAATTTGCCCTTGATGGTGATATGTGGCATTTTCAGTTTTGGTAAGCTCCATGTAAAGTTGAAAAAGCTCTTGATTTTGGAAATGGCGTTGCTGACGGTGTTCTTGGCGCTGTCCATCACGCCGGAAATACTGGACTTGATGGAATTGAACTTGGAGGTCACCGTGCTCAGAGCGCCGGAGGCCCCGTTGGAAATGACGCTTTTGATACCGCTCCAGGCGGTGGAAGCGGCGCTTTTCACGCCGCTGAACACAGTGGAGGTGGTGCTCTTGATGGCGTTCCACTTGGTGCTGACGCTGGTGGCCACACTGGAGACGGTGTTGCTCACGGAGGACTTGATACCGCTCCAGGCAGTAGAGGCCACGCTTTTTACCCCGTTGAACACGGTAGAGGTGGTGGACTTGATGGCGTTCCACTTGGTGCTGACGCTGGTGGCCACGTTGGTAACGGCGGTGCTCGCTGTGGATTTTATGCTATCCCATGCGCCGGACAGTGTGCCGGTGATGCCGCTCCAGATGGAGGATGCCTTGCCGGTCAGGTCGTTCCATCCGTCGGCGATGGACGAGACCAGATTGCCAGCGGATTCCCCCAAATTGGAGAAGAAACCGGTTACAGCGTCCACGACGCCGCTGACAGTGCTCTTGAAGCCCTCCCAGATCTCGGTGACAGCGTTCCGGAAGTCCTCGTTGGTGTTCCACAGGGTAACGATGGCAGTCACCAGTCCCGCCAGCAGAGCCACCACAATGGCAATGGGGTTGGCGTTCATGACGGCGTTCAGCGCCGCCTGTGCGACAGACATCCCCTGGGTGGCCTTGGTCACCGTCTCGATCACGCTGGATATGCTCATAGCGGTCTTGTAGGCCACAAAAGCGGCAGCGGCAGCGGTGATAATGGGGGCAATGGTGTCGAAGTTGTCCATCAGAGTTTTGATTGCAGGGATGACGGTATCGGTCACAAAGCCGATGGCGCTGTCCAGCGGTTCCTCCAGGCCCTCAAAAATCGACAGGCCCAGGTCGGCAAAGCTCTGTTCCATGATGGCTAGCTTCGTCTCTGTGGTGTCCGCCATGGTTTCATAGGCGGATTCGGTTGCCCCTGCGCTGTCGGTGATGGCCTCCAGGTTTTCGTTAAAGGTCTCCAGGCCCTGGTTGACGATGGCGTTACTGGCCTTGCCCGCATCTGCGCTGCTCCACAGATTCATCAGGGCGGTGCTGTCCCCGTCCACAGAGTCATACAGAATACCCAACACATCCGACAGAGAATAGCCGTCCTCCATCAACTCGGTGAAGGACTTCCCCGTCTGCTCCTGCAGGATAGCGCTGACGCCGCTACCGCTGTCGCCCAGCTCATTGAGCATGGAAGAAAGATAGGTCGTGCTCTCCTCGGTGCTGATACCGGCCTTTGTCAAGCTGACATAGGCCGATTCCAGGTTCCCCAGGTTGACGCTGTATGCGCTGGCGGTAGAGATCGCCTTGCCCATGCCGGAGGCCAGCTCGCCGATGGTGGTCACGCCCAGGTTTTGCACCTGGATGAGGGAATCGGAAATCTCCTCCACCGTCCCGGCCTCATCGCCGTAGGAGTTCATGGCGGTGGAAAGGATGGACAGCGCATCTGATGTATCCGCAAACCCGGCCACGCCCAGCTTGGTCGCCGCCTCCACCACGTCTGCGGCCTCCTCTGCGCTGGAGCCTGCGGAGATGGCGTTATAAGCCACGTCCGCCAGCTCGGCGGCGGAGACTCCCGTCTCGGTGGACAGCTCCCGCATGGAGTCCGTCAGGTCGTCGATGGCGTCCGCCCCGGAGATGGTCTCCAGCTTGGCAAAGGCGGTCTCCGTCTCGATGCCGGTCTCCATCACCTCAGACGCCAGCTCCCGGAGAGCGTTGATTGCCGCCTGGATGGCCTCCGATGCCAGATCAGCGATGACCCCTTTAAAGGTTGTCCACCCCTCAGCACTTTTTTTGGCGGCGGCAGCAGCTTCCTCTGTGGTCTGATCCAGTACGGCAGCGGCTTTTTCCGCATCGGACATAGATTTTTCGTTTTCTTTTAGTTCTCCGGACAGGCTGGAGATCTGACTGCCCAGGCTCTTCGCCTCTTTGGAGTTCTTGCCGTACTGTAGCACCGCCTCCACGTACTGCTTTTTCAGCTCCTCCAGCTCCTTCTCCTGGCTGGAGATGGTGCCGGAGAGCTGTTCGGTGGCGGTCTCGGCCTTCGCCGCCGCCTCCCGCTGGGCCTGGAGCTGGGCGTTGACGTCGGACATCTCCGCCTCCACCCTGACGCTCTGGGTCTCCAGGCCGGAGAGCTGGGTGCGGAGGGAGGAGGCCTGGGTGGAATCCGCCCCAAAGCACTCCTCCGCCAGCTTCAGCTTGTCCGCCAGGGCTGCCTTTTTCGCTGCCAGGGCCTCCGCCTCCTGGGCCAGCAGCTTCTCCCGCTGGGTCAGGCTGTCGGCGGACGTGCCCATGGTCTTCATTTGCTCGGCGTTGAGCTTGAGGGCGGACTGCATCTCCCGCACCTGGGCGCTGGCGGACTTGATGGCCGAATTGAACTCGGTGGAGTCCGCCTTAAATTTTACACTTGCTTCCCAGTCGGCCACTGGGCTCACCTCCTGTTTTTCCGTTCCTGGGTCAGCCTGTCCCGCTCGGAGGCCACCCAATCGTCATAGGCCGCCTTGTCGGCGGCGATGGAGATCAGGTCGGACAGCTCCGAGTACCAGAACAGGCTCTCCGGCAGTCCCATAATCAGGACATAGTAGGTATAGCAGTCCTCCACGTCCTCCAGGACGATTTTCGGCGGTCTTACTCCGTTTCGTCCCCGGTGGGTTCGTCCCCGGAACGCTTCCCGGAAGCCGCTGCCTTTTTTGGCTTGATCAGGGCCGACCCGGTTTTCATAATCTCGTCCATGTCCTCCGGCAGCTCCATCAGGAACTCGTCGTAGTCCATGGGCTCCCACTGCTTTGCCATGCAGCCGCAGACGTAGCCGGTGTAGAGCACGTCGATGGTGCTGAAGATGGGGTCGATCTCCTGCCCCTTTTTGGGTGCGTAGACCCGGAAGAACCGCTCATACACCTCCGGCCTCTCCCGTTTGAGGCGGGAGAGGAGGAAGAAGTTGATGGACAGCGGCACCCGTTCCCCGGTGCCCATGGTAAAGTCCCTGGTGACGGGGGTAAAATCCTTTGCGTCCATGGGCTCACACCCTCACTACGAACTTCCGGGCGGACAGCTCCTCGAACCGGGCGGGGGTCAGCTCGGTGGTAGAACCGGCCTTGTGGATCTCCAGGGTCTCCCGGTCCCGGTAGGTGACCCGCACCTTGACGGGCACCAGGGCGGGCTCTGCGGCCTCCTGGGCGGCTTCCTCGACGACCTCGGCCACGACCTCCTGGGTGGTGGTGACGGTCTCAGCGGCGGCCTCGGCGGTCTCAGCGGTCTTTTTCTTGATTGCCATGATGTTTACCCTCCTATTACGCAGTAGCGGTGATCAGATCGGTGGAAAAGTCGGACATCCAGGCGTCCGTGATGGTGGTGTCGGTGTCCGCCGCCAGGGCCTTGTAGCGGATCATCTCGTTGTCGTCGGCAGTGACGTCAAACTCCAGCTCCACCATGGGAACCTCGTCATTGTCGTCGTCGATCTCCACCGAGACGGAGGTGACCACGGCCTGGGGATAGGCCCGGTACTGCACATTGTCGTCCTCGTCCAGCACCTTGGCGGTAAGGACGCATTCCTTGTGCATCGTGGTGGTGCCGTAGCCATAGACGCCCTCGGCAAAGGCCTCCTCGCCGTAGATGGCAAGCAGCAGGGCGTAAGGGAAGTGGGCGGTGACGGTGACGGTGCCGGAGCTGCCCTTGGTGCGGGACTTCTTTACCCGGCCCTTGCACTTCTTGGTGATGGTTTTGGTTTCCATTTCCTCCTTGAGACTGCCCACGCAGTCGATCAGGGTGGTCTCGGTGGCGTCAGCGGGACGGATGCCCAGCTGCTCCAGAAAAAACTCAGAAAATACGGTGGAAGTATCCATAGCTCAAACCTCCTCGAATTTCTGCACCAGGCGGGTGCAGATGGTATCCACGATGTCCGGGGACGCAGCCTCCGCCCCCCGGACCATGAACTGCTGTTTTCCCCGGTGGCGCTTCGTGTTGCTGCCGTCATCGGGGAAATACAGGTACTGATATTGCGGTGTGGCCTTGACGGTGACGGAGTTGGTGGCAACGTCCGACACCATAAAGGTGGTGCGGTATCCGGCGGCCCTGGCTCCCATAGGGTGCCCCTGAAAGGTGCGCCCGGAGACGGGCAGCAGCCGGGTGATACAGGGGCCGATGGCGTCAAATGCGTCGTCCCGGAGATATTCGGCGATGACCTTCTGGGCCTCGGCGCCGTACTGCTCCAGAGCCTCCGTCAGCTTTTCTACCCCGGAGAGGTCAACGGTGGCTTTCGCAGTCGCCATTTATACCGCCCCCTTCCGGGGGGCTACCATGGTCAGGGTGGCGATCTCCAGCTGGGCCTTGGTGCCGGGCCGGACGACGGCGTTATAGCTGATGTCGCCTCCGGCAGGCTTCAGGCCGGGGACGGCGGCCAGGGCCGCCAGGACGGACAGCGGCTCGTCCTCCGGGACGAAGTTCCGCCGGACGATGTTGACCTCATAGTAATCGGAGCAGTTGCCCTTGTGGGCGGTCTGGACGGCGGTGCGGGTGCGCCGGAACACGATGTAGTCCCACACATCCGTCCCGTCCAGCTCCCGGTCGGTGCCGTAGCACACATGGTCGTCCACCGTCAGCAGGGCGGCTTTGATCTCATCAAGCAAGGCTTCCCACCTCCGTCAGGCTGTAGTAAATTTCCGTCTCCGTGATGTCCACGCTGCTGACGTGGTACAGGGTGGAGCCGATTTTTGCGGCACACTGGGTATCCACCTGGAGGGACGGCGGGCGGCGGGTGGAGATCCGCCGATCCAACCGGTAGCCCATCTGGTTGGCATACTCCACATCCTGGCCCCGGCGGGACTGCTCGGCAAAGCACAGGGTACACAGCTCCTCCAGCTCGTCCTCCTCCGTGGGGCTGACACGGGCGGAAAAGCTGGACGAATTGGCCATCTCCCGGCAGATTGTCACCAGGCCGTCGTTATAAGGCTTAATCGGTAGCTGTGCCATCGTCGTCCTCCGTGTCGGCATCCGCCGCCTGCGCTGCGGCGATTGCCTTTACCTCGTAATACTGTCGGCAGGCGTTCAGTTCAATGCGGTAATTCGCATCGAACAGGTGCCCCTGCTGGTCGAAGATGTAGGCGGCGTAGACCACCGCCAGATGCCGGAGCTGGGACGGGGTGACCAGATCCACCACTGCACCGTCCTGCTCTGTCACCATGTCGTCCTCATAGTTGTATACCAGACCCACCTTGGCGCACAGAGACGGCAGCGCCGCCTCCAGTGCGTGGGTGAGCTTGGCATCGGTGACGGTGTCCGACCAGGTGATGTTAAGCTGCAGCTTGAGCAGCTCCGCCAGCGTCGTCAGATCCATCGTCAGGCGGTGGCCACGTCAGCGGACTTGACGGTGATGTAGGCGCTCTCCAGGGCGGAGATATCCAGCAGCATAAAGCTGGTGTTGTCCTCGGCCCGTCCGTCGGCGTACTGGATGATCTTGAACACCCGCTGGTCCTCCAGGAAGTGGTAGGAGTCGTCGTAGGTGATGACGCCGCTCCGGGAGGCGGAGCCCATGAACAGGTGGTACTCCTCCGGCAGGCCCAGGATGGCCTGGCCGTCGCTCACATAGTTGGAGACGATGACGTCCGTGGGGAACGGGAACAGGTTGTTTACATAGGCCCCGGCGCTGTTCAGGACGGTGGTGGCGGGCATGACCTTGGTGAGATAGTCGGACAGGTTGCAGATCAGAGCCACCTTGGAGAAGCTCCGGCGCTTGCCGTTCTCGTCCGTGGCCAGGTTGGCCAGCAGGCTGCCGTAGGTGGCGGGGGTGAAGTCGGTGACGGCGACAGCGCTCTTCTGGGCCCAGCCGGTGGAAGTGTTATAGCTGTCGGCGCTCAGGTCCCGGTCCATCCCGGCGGGCTGATTGACGCCGGTGCCGCAGACGACGGCGGCCTCCAGGGCGCAGGACATGGCCTCATACAGGCAGGTGCGGACGTAGTTATCCAGGAACACCGGCCCCAGGTCCACCATACCCAGCTCCAGGATGGCGTAGCAGGAGAGCTTGTTCTGCTTGATGTCCACCACGTCGAAGCTGGAGGAGATTTCCTTCTCCACGGCGGCGGTGATGACGCCCCAGGCGGCCTGCTGGGCGTTGTGCTTATTGAGGATCCACTTGGTCAGATACTTGACCTGCTGGGTGGAGATCAGGCCCAGCAGGGGGTGCTCCTCTGTCAGGCGGCGGTACACGTCCTCGATGATGGTGGAGGGCATCAGGTCGTCCTCATTGTTGGAGCCGATGATCTCCGCAAAGGCCTGCTTGGGATTGGCGGAGCGCATGGCGGCGATGACTTTGTTGTACCAGGCACTCTCCTGGCGGGTCAGGGTGCGATAGCCCCGCTGGGCCAGGATGGACTGGTCGGTGTTGGACTGGAACAGCTCCAGGTCGCCCTGGAGACGCTGGGCCACCTCGTTGGCGATGGCGCTGGACTGGTGGATGTAGGCCTGCTCGATGCGGTCGGTATCGCCGGACTGGTAGGCCTCACGGATTTCCCGGGCGGTGTCCCGGGTGTTGAGCATGGTGACGGGCATAATGATCTACCTCCTAAAATTTGGACAGGGCCGCCAGGTACTTGGCAAGCTCGGTGGGTGGTTCGGTCTCCGGGGTTTCCGGGGCCGGGTCGGTGTGCAGCCGGTCATAGACCAGCTGGCGGACGGACTGAGAGGGATTGGACGGGGCAAAGAGATCTGTTCTGGTCAAGCGTTTTTGTAACATTTATGGCTAAGCATTATTGGATTG
>JAJPWY010000024.1 GCA_021205725.1 Clostridiales bacterium | reverse complement strand
GGCCTGAACTGGGCCACTGTGGTCACTGTCATTGACCCGGACACCTCCATGGGTGCTCTGGTCTTTTCCACCGGAGAGGACGGACTGCTGGAGGGCGACCTGACCCTGATGCTGGAGGGCGCCTGCCGTCTGTCCTATCTGAGCACTGACTCGGCCATCGCCGTGGGGGACGAGGTGCTGACCTCCGGGCTGGGAGGCGTCTACCCCTCCGGGCTGGTGATCGGCACGGTGGAGCGGGTGGAGACCACCTCCTCCGGGGTGGAGCTGTACGCCGTCCTCCGGCCTGCCGCCGACCTGGAGGCGTTGGAAGAGGTCTTTGTCATCAAGGAGTTTGACATCGTAGAGTGAAGGGCATGAACAGGAACCGAAGGCAAAACCGAATGAAACGCCCGCCCTCTCCCCCTCGCTGGGAGAAGGCGTCCGGCTGGCCTCTCCGCATCGGGGTGCTGCTCCTGTGCTTTTTTCTGGAGCGGTGTGTGCTCAACCGGTTTCCCCTCTGGGGCGGGACGCCTCTGCTGATGCCCCTGGCGGTGGCGGCCATCGGCTTTTTGGAGGGCACCGGCCCGGGGGCGGTCTGCGGCCTGGGAGCGGGGCTGGCCTCCGCCCTGGCCATGGGCTCTGACGGGATCGCTCTCATCTGGTTCGATACCGCTGCGGGCCTGGTCTGCGGGGCCACCCTGGACAAGGCCCTGGGCCGCACCTTTCCCGGCTATCTCCTCTGCGCCCTGGGAACCATGCTCCTGTGGGAGGGGCTACAGGCGGTCATCCACATTTTCTTCCTGGGTGACGCTGCCAGCGCAGTGCTGGCCCTGGCCGGGGCGGAGGGCGTCTATTCCCTGGTCTTTGCCCCGGTGCTGTATCCGGTTTTTCGTATGCTCCACGACCGGTTCCGGTCGGAGCCGGAGTTTTGACGGCCTATGAGACAGAATACCTTTCGTTTTCGCAGCCTGATTCTGGCTGTCCTTCTGCTGGCCTTTCTGGTGTGGTTTCTGGTGCTGCTCTATAACGACCAGATCGTGAACGGTATCAACATCGACGAGTCCTCCGCCGCCAACACCATCACCACCGAGGAGACGGTGGAGGCCGCCCGTGGCATCATCACCGACCGGAACGGCCAGGTTTTGGTGGGCAACGAGACGATCTACAACGTTGCCCTGGACGTGGGAGCCATGGGAGACTACAGCGCTCAGGCCGATGTCGTCCGGCGGCTGCTGGAGCTGTGCCAGGAGCTGGGCCTGGAGGTCAACGACGGCGGTCTCCCCCTGACCTGGGACGGAGAGAGCTGGCAGTTCACCTCGAAGACCCCATTTGTCACCGAGGACGAGGACGGGAACACCTCCGACACCCGGTTCGCCCAGCTCTGTCAGGAGATGGGCTGGCCCACCGACGCCTCCGCCCCGGAAAAGACGGCCCGGGCCATGCTCTCCACCTTCGGTCTGGAGGATGAGAACGACCTGGATGTGCTGGATGTGCTCTACGCCTGCTATCTCCGGGAGAAGGAGATCCTGTGGATCACCTGGTATCTGGCGGAGGACGTGGACATCGCCTTCATCGCCACCGTCAAGGAGGAGGACCTGTCCGGGGTGGAGATCAAATCCACCACCCAGCGGGTCTATCAGACGACCTATGCCGCCCATCTTCTGGGCCAGGTGGGGCTGATCTCCGCCGAGGACTGGGACGAGGGGGAGAACTACCAGGCCCAGGGCTACTCCATGGACGCCACCGTGGGCATCTCCGGGGTGGAGTACGCCTTCGAGTCCTATCTCCGGGGCACCTCCGGCACGGTGCAGCGGGTGACCAGTCTGGATGGGAACCTGCTCAGCGAGAGCTATGTGGAGGAGCCGGAGGCGGGCAACACCGTGACACTGACTCTGGATATCGGTCTCCAGGAGGCGGTGGAGCAGGCGCTGGAGCAATATACCGAGGAGATCAATGAGGGCGAGGGCGGCAGCGCCGCCGTGGTCATCGACATCTCCGACGGCAGCGTCCTGGCGGCGGCCTCCTGGCCCACCTATGACATCTCCCAGTACCGGACGCTGTACAGCGAGCTGGCCTCGGACGAGGGGAACCCTCTGTTCAACCGGGCCTTTCTGGGCACCTATGCCCCCGGCTCTACCTATAAGATGGTCACCGCCACCGCCGGGCTGAACACCGGGGTCATCACCGCCGACTCCACCATTAACTGCACCGGCTATATGGACTACTACGGCACCACCTTCCGCTGCTGGTATTATCGGCAATACGGCCTGACCCACGGGCTGGAGACGGTGACGGAGGCCCTCCGGGACTCCTGCAACATCTTCTTCTACACCGTGGGCAGTCAGGTGGGCATTGAAACCCTGACGGAGTACGCCCAGAGCTACGGTCTGGGGGTGTCCACCGGCATCGAGCTGGCCGAGTCCACCGGCGTCAACGCCGGGCCGGAGTACAGCGACCAGATGGGAACGGTCTGGTATCCGGGCAACACCCTCTCTGCCGCCATCGGCCAGAGCGACAACCAGTTCACTCCCCTCCAGCTCTGCAACTATATCGCCACTCTGGTCAACGGCGGCAACCGCTATTCCGTCCACCTGCTGAAAAGCGTCACGACTGCCAAGGACGGCGAGGTGGTCGCAGAATACGAGCCGGAGGTGGTCAACACGGTGGAGCTGGCCGACGACGACCGGGCCGCCATCCTGGAGGGCATGGCGGAGGTGGTGGAGAGCACCGCCACGGTGCAGGAGGCCTTTGCCTCTCTCACCGAGCAGGGCATCCAGGTGGGCGCCAAGACCGGCTCCGCTCAGGTCTCCGGCCAGGAGAACGCCAACGGCCTGTTCGTCTGCTTCGCCCCCTATGACGACCCGGAGATCGCTGTCTGTGTGGCGGTGGAAAAGGGCGGCTCCGGCGCAGCCACGTCGGTGATCGCTGCGGCGATCATGGAGTATTATTTCGCCCATTAGACAGACGGGTGCAGAGGGAAGGTTTTTCCTGCCTCCTCCTATGCTGTCCAAATTTTTCCTTTTCACATACAGAATTATGTGTTATACTGACAGGGCATCTGCTCCGGACAGAGCGGATGCCCTATCGTAATGACAACAGACCGAGAGGGATGAGCGCCATGTCTGACAACCAGACCTATAACTCCCGGAGTGAGGAATATAAACGCCCCTATGGGGCGGTGACGCCGGGGACGGTGGTGGAGCTGAATCTCCGTCCTCTCCGCCGGGAGGGGTTTTCCCGGGGCAAGCTGATCGCCCGGTTCGAGGCGGACAACGACCGCATCCGGGAATATCCCATGACCTGGACGGATACCAGCCGGGGCATCGACGTGTTTTCCGGCCGTCTGCCGGTGGGGAACTATGTGGGCCTGATCTGGTATTCCTTTCAGCTCTCGGGACTCAACGGCCAGTATCAGGAGCTTGGCCCCTATCAGCTCACCGTCTATGACCCCACCGACCGGGTGCCCGACTGGTTCGGCCGGGGGATGTGTTACCAGATTTTTCCAGACCGGTTCTGTCGGAGCCGTGTCCCCAGCCCCATGGGGATGGTGGGTGGCCGCACCGTCCACGGAGACTGGAACAGCGAGCCGGAGTGGCGGCCCAACGAGCGGGGCGAGGTGCGCAACCGGGACTTCTTCGGCGGCGATCTGAAGGGCATCCAGGAGAAGCTGGACTACATCGCCTCCCTGGGGGTGGAGACCATCTATTTCTGCCCCATCTTCGAGGCTGCGGAGAACCACCGCTATGGCACAGCGGACTACGACCGGGTGGACCCCATGCTGGGCACCAACGAGGATTTTAAGGCCCTCTGCGATGCGGCCCATGAGCGGGGCATCCGGGTCATCCTGGACGGGGTGTTCAACCACACCGGCTATGTCAGCCGCTATTTCAACGGAGACGGCTATTATCCCGGCGACGGGGCGAAGCAGAGCAAGGAGTCCCCCTATTACGACTGGTTCTGCTTCACCAACTGGCCCAACGAATATGAGTCCTGGTGGGGCATCTACTCCCTTCCCGCCGTCAACGAGCACTGCCCCTCCTACCGGGAGTTCATCTTCGGCGGGGAGAACTCGGTGGTGCGCAAGTGGCTCCGGGCGGGGGCGGACGGCTGGCGGCTGGATGTGGCCGACGAGCTGCCCGACGACTTTATCTATGGCCTCCACCAGGCCGTCCGGGAGGAGAATCCGGAGGCTGTGGTCATCGGAGAGGTGTGGGAGGACGGCTCCAACAAGGTGGCCTACGGCGTCCGGCGGAAGCACCTGCTGGGCAACCACCTGGACGGGCTGATGAACTATCCCTTCCGCTCTGCTCTGATCGACTTCCTTCTGGGGGGCAACGGAGCCGATTTCCGGGAGCGGATGGAGACCCTTCGGGAGAATTACCCGCCCTTCGCCTTCTACTCCGCCATGAACGCCCTGGGCACCCACGACACTCTGCGCATCCTGACCTATCTGGGCACCGGCTCCCAGCGGTACGAGTGGAGCAAGGAGACCCGCTCCACCTACGTCATGACCGGTCAGGAGCGAGAGCTGGGCTGGAAGCGGCTGCGGCTGGGGCTGGCGGTGCTGTTCGCCTTTCCCGGCGCTCCCACCGTCTACTACGGCGACGAGGCGGGCATGACCGGCTTTGAGGATCCCTTCAACCGCCGTCCCTATCCCTGGGGCAACGAGGATCGGGAGGTGCTGGCCTATTACCGGGAGATGGGCCGTCTCCGGAAGGAGAACGAGTGCCTCCGCTCCGGCGGGATCGTCTGGGGCGACTGCCCGGGACAGGTGGTGTCCTTCGCCCGGACGCTGGAGGACGAGGCGCTTGCCCTGGCGGTCAACGCCGGGGACACAGAGGCGGAGATCACCATTCCCTGGGCATTCCCCTCCGCCGAAGATCTGGACAGCGGAGAGGTGATTTCCGCCGAAAACGGACGGCTGACCGTGACCGTCTCCCCCATGGGCCGCCGTCTGCTGCGGTTCCGGGAGCGAGCGCAGGGCTGACCCTTCTTTCTGACAATACCATATTCCAGCGCATACAAAGGCTCCGCCGTTTCGGAAACGGCGGAGCCTTGTGATTTATATGGTGTTCGCTGGGGTCAGGCGCTTACTTGCGGGGGTTCTTGATGGCAGCCTGGGCAGCGGCCAGCCGGGCGATGGGCACCCGGAAGGGGCTGCAGG
Organism: Clostridiales bacterium; assembly: GCA_021205725.1. Taxonomy (GTDB): domain Bacteria; phylum Bacillota; class Clostridia; order Oscillospirales; family Oscillospiraceae; genus Onthomonas. The sequence goes on along the minus strand of JAJPWY010000024.1, from coordinate 8,827 downwards.
AGACATAGCTCAGGCCGATATCGTGGCAGAACTCGATGGAGACGGGATCTCCGCCGTGCTCGCCGCAGATGCCGATGTGCATATTCGGGCGAACCTGGCGGCCATAGTCCACGGCGATCTTCATCAGACGGCCCACGCCCCGGCGATCCAGCCGCTGGAACGGGTCATGCTCGATGATCTTCCGATCCAGGTAGGTGCCCAGGAACTTGCCGGAGTCGTCACGGGAGAAGCCCCAGGTCATCTGGGTCAGGTCGTTGGTGCCGAAGCAGAAGAACTCTGCCTCCTCAGCAATGCGGTCGGCAGCCAGAGCGGCACGGGGCAGCTCGATCATGGTGCCCACCTCGTAGGGCAGATCCACGCCGGCGGCGGCAATCAGCGGGTCGGCCACGCCGGAAATCAGGCCCTTCACATAGGTCAGCTCGCTCTTGGAGGCCACCAGGGGAACCATGATCTCCGGGATGACCTTCATGCCAGTCTCCTTGTAGACGTTGAGGGCGGCCTCGATGATGGCCTGGGTCTGCATCTCGGCGATCTCAGGATACTGGATGGGCAGACGGCAGCCACGGAGACCCATCATGGGGTTGACCTCCTGGAGGCTGATGACCACGTTCTTCAGGTCAGTGAAGGTCATGCCCATCTCCTTGGCCAGGGCGGCGATGTCCTCGTCCTCCTGGGGCAGGAACTCGTGCAGAGGGGGATCCAGCAGACGGATGGTGACGGGCAGGCCCTTCATGGCCTTGAAGATGCCCTCGAAGGCGCCTCGCTGCATGGGCAGGATCTTGGCCAGAGCCTTCTTCCGCTGCTCCACGGTGGTGGCGACGATCATCTCACGGACGGCGGGGATACGATCCTCGGCGAAGAACATATGCTCGGTACGGGTCAGGCCCACGCCCTGAGCGCCAAAGTTCAGGGCCACGCCTGCGTCGTGGGGGTTGTCCGCATTGGCGCGGACGTCCATCTGACGGTACTTGTCCGCCCACTCCATAATGGTGGCGAAGTCGCCGGAGATGGTGGCCGCCTCGGTGGCCAGCTTGCCCAGGTAGACGTTGCCGGTGCTGCCGTCGATGGAGATGAAGTCGCCCTCGTGGATCTCATGACCGGCGAGAGTGGCCACCTTGGCCTCCTCGTCCACGACCAGAGAGGCGACGCCGGCCACGCAGCTGCGGCCCATACCACGGGCCACCACAGCGGCGTGAGAGGCACGGCCGCCCCGGGCAGTCAGGATGCCCTGGGAGACCTGCATGCCCACGATATCCTCAGTGGAGGTCTCCTGACGAACCAGGAGGACGGGCATCTCGGCGGAGTGGGCCTCGCAGTCCTCAGCGGTGAAGTACACGGCGCCGCAGCCTGCCCCGGGAGAGGCGGGCACGCCGGTGGCGATGGGAGTGGCGGAGGCCAGGGCCTCCTTGGTGAAGTTGTCGTGGAGAACGGCGTCCAGGCTGTTGGGCTCCAGCATGAGCAGAGCCTCCTGCTCGGAGATCATGCCCTCCTTCACCAGGTCCACGGCAATCTTCAGGGCCGCGCCGGGGGTGCGCTTGCCGTTCCGGGTCTGGAGCATATAGAGGTGGCCCCGCTCGATGGTGAACTCCATGTCCTGCATATCCCGGTAGTGGTTCTCCAGCCGGGTGGCGATGTCCACGAACTGCTCATAGACGGCGGGGTTGACCTTCTTCAGCTCGGAGATGTCAGAGGTGCGGCGGATACCGGCCACCACGTCCTCGCCCTGGGCGTTCATCAGGAAGTCGCCGTACAGCTCCTTCTCGCCGGTGGTGGGGTTACGGGTGAAGGCCACACCGGTACCGGAGTCGTCGCCCCAGTTGCCAAAGACCATGGTCTGGACGTTGACGGCGGTGCCCCAGTCGGCGGGGATGTCGTTCATGGCACGGTACACCTGGGCACGGGGGTTGTCCCAGCTGCGGAACACAGCACGAACGGCCTCCATGAGCTGAATCTTGGGGTCCTGGGGGAACTCCTCGCCCATGCGCTCCAGATAGAAGGCCTTGAACTGGCTGACCAGGCTCTGCATATCCTCGGTCTCCAGCTCGGAGTCCAGCTGGACGCCCTTCTGCTCCTTCACCTGGTCGATGATGTCCTCAAAGTTCCGCTTGGGCAGCTCCATGACCACGTCGGAGAACATCTGGATGAACCGGCGGTAGGAGTCGTAGACGAAACGGGGGTTGTTGGTCAGCTTCACCAGGCCCTCGGCCACGGTGTCGTTGATGCCCAGGTTCAGGATGGTGTCCATCATGCCGGGCATGGAGGCCCGGGCACCGGAACGGACGGACACCAGCAGGGGATTCTCGGGATCGCCGAACTTCTTGCCGTTCTCCTCCTCCAGGATGGCCAGGTTCTTCAGGATCTCCGCCTGGATGTCGTCGTTGATCTTGCGGCCGTCCTCATAATACTGAGTGCAGGCCTCGGTGGTCACGGTGAAGCCCTTGGGAACCGGCATTCCCGCATTGGTCATCTCTGCCAGGTTGGCACCCTTGCCGCCCAGCAGCTCCCGCATATCCTTGTTGCCCTCATGGAAGAGGTAAACATACTTCTTGCTCATAAGCACTCTCCTTTAATCAGTCGTTGTTTTCAGCCGTCCAGAATCCCGGACGGCTGAATGTGGGGGTGAATCATTTCCTGCACACTACGTATTATAGCGGAGTTGCCCGGAAGAATCAATGGATTCTTTGTGATTTTTCCAAAAAATTCTGAGAGATAACCCTTTCTTTTCGTCTCCTTTTCCAAATTCATACCATCCGAAGGGAGCTTTACCGGCGTCGCCTTCCCACAGGAACACCCGGAGAGGACAGCTGTGAGCCGTCTGTGGACTTACGGAGTCCACAGGGTCAACACCGCCCAAATGACGGCGGCAAATACCCAGGGAACCGTTACGGTGTCATAGCCCTTTCTGGTGACTGCCTCGGTCGCCGTTGCCGCAGTCGCTCCGAGAAGCGCTGCGCAAACTGCTGTGGGGAGGGACACGCCGCCGGCTGTCAGCGAAAGCAGCACGGCGAGAAAGGAGACGCAGAGCATCCCGCCGCTGCCCTCACAGGATTTTTTGCCGTCGGCCAGTCTCCACCGGAGCTTGTGGCGGCCAAACCGCTGGCCCACCAGCGCTGCCGTCTCATCCCCCAGTCCCCAGGCGAGAACGGCGGAGAGAACGGTGAGCTCTGAATCCAGCACTCCCCAGAACAGGGCGATCAGAGCGGCGGACGAGCCAAAAAGCAGCACCAGACTTTTCCGCACCTCCCCCGGGGTGCGTTCCTGAAAGAGACCGGCATAAAACCTTTTCTTTTCACAGACCTTCAAAACCGGATATACGACGACCACAAACAGGACGGACAGCAGCGCCGGGACATACCAGTGCTCCGAGGCCAGCAGCATGACCAGGATGATGAGAAAGGCGATGGTGTGCAGCACCTTGCGACGAACCTCCCCGTCGATGTGGAGAAATTCAAACCCGCACAGAGCGGCGCAGACGGCGATGAGCAGAAAGACCACCAGCACCGCCAGGGTGTGCAGCAGCTCCAGCGCCAGCGGGGGAAGGGTCACGTCCTGAAAATAGTTGAGATAGATCATGGCGGCGCCCAGCGCCGTCAAAATCACGCCGGTAACTCTGCCCACCGTCTTATTGTTCACCCGGTTGGCAAACTGGGCGGAGATGAGGGACGCAGCCGTTGCGGTGACGATGCAGATGAGCAGCACGTCCCAGCGCTCCAGCACGATGGCGGGGTGGATGAGGGAGTGGCTGACAAAGCCGATGAGGGCGGTAAAGGTCATGATAAAGGTGCTGGTGCCCACGGCGGTTTTCAGGTCATAGCCCAGAAATGCCGTAAAGACCACCAGCATCATCATGCCGCCGCCGGTGCCCACAAAGCCGGTGCCAAAGCCGATGGTAAGGCCGAAGAAGACAGAGACGACGATTTCCTTCCAGCCCAGGCGCACGTTGGAGGCGTCCGCCCCCGACTTCGAGGTGTCCGGCTTGATGAGAAAGCGGATGCCGATGCAGAAGGTCAGCAGCAGAGTGAACCCGCCCAGCACCACGTTGCCCACCAGATAGGCGGCGTAGCTGCCCACTGCGCTGAGAGAGATGATACAGGCCATCATGATCCAGCCGTGTTTTAAGTCGATGTGCTTGTTCCTGGCATACACCGAGGAGGACACCGCTGAGCCGAGAATATCGGACGCCAGGGCAATGGCCGTCGCCTGATATGCCCCGTACTCCCCGCCAAAGGAGGGACAGAGCACGATCAGGATGGGAACCATCACCGTCGCAGCCGACAGCCCGGCCAGTCCGGTGCCCACCCCTGCGCCTAACGCCGCCACGATGTACCAGAAATATTCCATAGCGTCCACCTTGTCTCCTGTTGCAGAATGTGTTAACATGACATTATAAACAACATCTGTTGCTTTTGCAACCGACAGATGAGCGGAAACTGTGGAGAATGGAGGACACGGCATGAAGGAGCAATACGAGCGGCGGATTATGGAGACGAAGGAAAGGATCTTCCGGGCATTCCTGCATCTGATGGGGGAAAAGGACATCCATCAGATCTCCATCTCTGAGCTCTGTCGGCTTGCGGGCATCAACCGCAGCACTTTTTACCACCACTTCGGAAGTCAATACGACGTGCTGGCAGAGCTGACGGACGATTTTCTGGCAGATTTGGAGGAAAAGCTCCAGGGCGTCTCTCCCTGTGACCGGGAGGGAGTACAGCGCAGGGTGGAGCTGTGCCTGGACAACGCCATGCAGAACCGGGAGCTGACGCTGCTGCTCATGCAACATGCTGTGGGCACGGATTTTGCGCAACGGCTGTTCTCCCTGCCGGGCATTGAAAGCCTGCTGCGGGAAAAGCTCTCCGATGTGGAGAGCGAGACGGAACGGCACGCCTGCATTTCCTTTGTGACGTACGGCGCTTATCAGCTTCTCCGGGAGTGGCTGAACGAGGAAAATCCCATCAGCACGGAGGAGGAAACCGAACTGATCCTGACGCTGGCCCGAAGGGTCTGCTGATTGCCGCACGGAACGGAGCCCGTGTCCACCGGTCATAAAACTGTCCATTCCCCCATAGGCTTCAGCAGCCGGGGCTTTCGCCCGGCCGGATGGAGTGGTTGCCATGAAACAGGATATGGAGGAGCGGGCTATGGCGGTGGCCCGGTACATCATCGAGAACCGGGCCACCGTGCGGATGGCTGCGAAGGAGTTTGGAGTATCGAAGTCCACCGTCCACAAGGATTTAAGAGAAAAACTTCCCAATATTAACCGAGCCCTCTATTTACAGGTAAAGCCCATTCTGGAGCAAAACAAGGCGGAGCGGCACATCCGGGGCGGAATGGCCACCCGGAGAAAGTACAAGGGCATGTAAATCCACGCCGGAATGGGGAGTGAGGCAACGGTGCCGCCGGGCGGAGACAGACGGGCCCGAGACAAAATCACTCCCCAAATTTCCCCCTCCCTCTGTCCAAAGGCTCATTTCTGTGCTAAAATAAAGGCCGCAAGAACGGCAATCAGCCATTGCAGGCGGGCATAAAACGCCTGCGGAATGGAGGTCTGTCATGGAGTATAGTCACAACGGGGCGATCCGCCGGGGCGCTGCCGCCCGAAAGCGGCTAACCGAGGCGGCCACCGGGCGGCAGAAGGCCGATCTGGTGCTGAAAAACGCCTCCTACGTCAACGTATTTACCGACCAAATCAGTACCGCCGACATCGCCATCGTGGGCGACCGCATCGCCGGGATCGGCAGCTATGAGGGGGAGCGGGAGCTGGATATGACCGGGAAGGTGCTGCTCCCCGGCCTGATCGACGGTCACATTCATCTGGAGTCCAGTCTGGCCTCCCCCAGAGAGTTCGTCCGGGCAGTGCTGCCCCACGGCACCACCGCCGTCGTCACCGACCCCCACGAGATCACCAACGTCATGGGCACCGAGGGCATCGACTATATGCTGGAGGCCACCGAGGGCCTGCCGGTGGACGTGCTGTTCCTGCTGCCCTCCTGCGTTCCCTCCACCCCCATGGATGAGTCCGGGGCAGAGCTGAGCTGGCGGGACATCGACTCCTTCTATGACCATCCCCGGGTGCTGGGGCTGGCGGAGATGATGAACTACTACGGCGTCACCCACGGGGACGAGGAAGTCCTCTCCAAGCTGGCCGCCGCCCAGCTCCACGGGAAACGGATGGACGGCCACGCCCCGGGCCTTGCCGGGCGGGAGCTGGACGCCTATATCGCCGCCGGCATCGGCTCCGACCACGAGTGCTCCACCCTGGAGGAGGCCATGGCGAAGCTGGAGCGGGGACAGTACATCATGATACGGGAGGGCACCGCCGCCCGCAATCTGGCAGCCCTGGCCCCTCTGCTCACTCCGCAGTACGCCTCCCGCTGTCTGCTCTGCACCGACGACAAGCACCCCAACGACCTGCTGGAGAAGGGCCACATCGACTACATCATCCGGGAGGCGGTGAACCGCTGCGGAGTGGATCCCATCATCGCCGTAAAAGCGGCCACCCTCCACGCCGCCCAGTATTTCCGGCTGGACGGGCGGGGGGCCATCGCCCCCGGCTATCTGGCGGATCTGGTGGCGGTGGACGATCTGCACAGCTTCCAGGTGCAGCAGGTGTGGAAGGGCGGCGTGTGCCGCTATGAGAACGGAACGCTGTCCGACATCCCCAGGCCACAGGTCAGTCCTGACCTGGACGCCCTGGCCCACGACACCTTCCACGTCTCCCCCCTCACTCCGGAGGATTTCCGGACGGAGGAGCCCCTGGGGGTCATCGGCATGGTGCCCGGGGAGATCGTCTCCACCGACAACGGCACGGCGACGGGGGTGGATCTGGAGCGGGACATCCTGAAGATCGCCGTCATCGAGCGGCACCACAACACCGGTCACATCGGTCTGGGCTATCTCCAGGGCTACGGCCTGAAACGGGGGGCGGTGGCCACCTCGGTGGCCCACGACTCCCACAACCTGATCGTGGTGGGGGCGGACGAAAATGAGATGGCCGCCGCCGCCAACCAGATCATCGCCCAGCACGGGGGCATTACCGTAGTGGACGGGGGCCGTCCCGTGGCGGGGGTGGTGCTGGAGATCGCCGGTCTTATGAGCGACCTGCCCCTGGAGGAGATCAACTGCCGCCTGGAGGATGCCAAGGCAAAGGCGGCGGAGCTGGGGGTCAGCGAGGGCATCGACCCCTTTATGACCCTGAGCTTCATGTCCCTGCCCGTCATCCCCACCCTGCGGCTGACCACCCGGGGACTGGTTCGGGTGTAACGAAGCTGACAATTCTTTTGGCAACATTACTTTTTTTCAAAAACCGGTTGAAACGACCGGAGAATTGCCGTATACTATAGGCAGGACAGCAGAGGTATGCGGCAAAGAGAATGAGGAGGAGACCACTATGAAATACGGACGTACTTATAACTTTTCCGCAGGCCCTGCCATGATGCCGGAGCCGGTGCTGGAGGAGATCGCCGCCGAGGTGATGAACTACCGGGGCAGCGGCATGAGCGTCATGGAGATGAGCCACCGCTCCAAGGTGTTCCAGCAGATCGCAGACGAGGCGGAGGCCGACCTGCGGACGCTGATGGGTATCCCGGACAACTACAAGGTGCTGTTTGTCCAGGGCGGCGGCACCCTCCAGTTCGCCATGGTTCCCATGAATCTGATGAAAAACGGCGTGGCCTGCTATGTGGAGACGGGGGCCTGGTCCAAAAAAGCCATCGCCGAGGCGAAGAAGTATGGCGAGGTGCAGATCGTCGCCTCCTCCAAGGACGGGAACTTCTCCTACATCCCCGACTGCTCTGACCTGGACATCCCGGCAGAGGCGGACTATGTCTATATCTGCGAGAACGAGACGATCAACGGCACCACCTTCTTCCAGACCCCCGACACCAAGGGCAAGCCCCTGGTGTCCGACCAGTCCTCCATGTTCCTCTCCCGGCCCTGTGACGTGACCAAGTACGGCCTGATCTGGGCAGGAGTGCAGAAGAACGTGGGCCCCGCCGGTATGGCGGTGGTCATCATCCGGGAGGATCTGCTCCGGGACGACCTGCCCATCACCGTTCCCATCTATCTCAGCTACAAGACCCACGCCGACGCCGGCTCCATGTACAACACCCCCAACTGCTGGGACATCTACTGCTGCGGCAAGGTGTTCAAGTACCTGCTGGCAAACGGCGGCCTGGAGGCCATGGACAAACGGAACCGGGAGAAGGCCGCCATTCTGTACGACTTCCTGGACGAGAGCAAGCTCTTCTCCGGCACCGTGCGGAAGGAAGACCGCTCCCTGATGAACGTCCCCTTCGTCACCCCCTCCAAGGAGCAGGACGCCGACGTGGTGTCCGCCACCAAGGCGGCGGGCTTTGACAACCTCAAGGGCCACAGAAGCGTGGGCGGCCTCCGGGCGTCCATCTACAACGCCATGCCCCGGGAGGGCGTGGAGGCGCTGGTGGCCTTCCTGAAGGAGTACGAAAAGGCACACATCTGACACACAACACACAGGCCGGACTGCGCCCCGCGCAGCCCGGCCGCCTTATCCCTCCCCGCCCCCACAGGGAGGGCCATTTCCGAACCTGCCACGCTCCGCCCCTGGGGTGCGGACACCAACGGAAACGGAAAGGGGAATTCCCATGTCAGTACGCATTTTAGTCACCGACGGCATGGACGCCGGGGCAGTTGCCCAGCTGGAGCGGGACGGCTTTCAGGTCGTCCGCCAGTTCTACGAGCCGGAGGCTTTGGGGGAGGCCCTGCGGGGCTTCGACGTGGCCATTATCCGGTCGGCTACCAAAATCAGAGCGCCCCAGATCGACGCTGCCCGGGGCGGGCGGCTGAGGCTCAT